>CAXTNB010000037.1:0-10960 GCA_964245385.1 uncultured Acetobacteraceae bacterium
CGCGGCGGCTGCTGCTCGCGGTCGATTCCCGCCAGTTCGCCTCGCACTTCCTGGTGCTGCTGCCGATCGCGCTCTATTTCTTCCTGTCGGACTTCTTCTCCGCCACCGCCACCCTGGTCGGCGTGACGCGTCGCGCCGGCATGATGGACGCACACGGCCGCATCCCGAACGCGCAGCGCGCCTTCACCGCCGACGGTGCCGCCTCGGTGGTCGGCGCGCTGATCGGCAGCTCCACCGTCGCCGCCTACGTGGAGTCCGCGGCGGGCGTGGAGAGCGGCGGCCGTACCGGGCTGACCGGCGTGGTGGTGGCGATGCTGTTCGCGCTGTCGCTGTTCTTCTGGCCGGTCATCGCCATCATCCCGCCGCAGGCGACGGCGCCGGCGCTGGTGCTGGTCGGCGTGCTGATGATGGAGGGCATACGCGATCTCGACACCGCGCTGCCGGAGAATGCCATCCCGCCGATCCTGATCCTGCTGCTGGTGGTGGTCACCACCGACCTGATGATGGGCTTGTCGTCGGGATGCTTCGTCTACACGCTGATCGTGCTGGCGCGGCGGCAGTGGGCCAAGCTGACGCCGATGCTGCTCGCAGTCGATGCCGTGCTGGTGCTCTACGTCGTGCTGATCAACTGGACGATGTAGCCGCGGCGTCAGAAGGCCACGTGCCCCTCAACGCCCACCAGCCGCGGATCGTTGATGAATCCCTCCAGGTTGTCGAAGTCGATCGAGCCCACGGTGACGATCCGGTCGAGCACGTTGCGCACGAACACGTCGAGCTGATAGTGCTTGGCGTTGTTCCTGTAGCCGAGCGCGAAGCCGCCCAGCAGCAGCGCCTTGCCGTCGAACTCGATCGAGCGGTACAGGCTGAAATCCTCGCTGCTGCGCCAGGACCAGTCGGTCGAGAGGAACAGCTCGTCCTGCCGGCGCAGCGGGATCGCGTAGCGGGCGTTGCCGTTGAGCACGAAGCGCGGCGCGAACGGCAGCGGGTTGCCGTTGACGCGCGCATTGTGCGTGACCGGATCGATCGGGTTGAGCACGGTGCAGCCGTCGCCGCAGGCGGTGACCTCCAGGTTCGGGTCCTGGATCTCGGTGAAGTTGTAGCTGACGTTGCCGCTCATCGTCAGGTGGGGGATCGGCTGCAGGTCGAGCTGCCCCTCCAGGCCGCGGCCGATCGCCTTCTTCGCATTGACCAGCTCGGTGATGTCGGCGGTGCCCCCCGAGGCGGTGAGCTGCAGGTTGTCGGTGTCCCACATGTAGGCGTCGACGGTGAAGATGGCGCGACGGTGGAACATCGCACCCTTCAGCCCGACCTCGTAGGAGGTGGTGGTCTCCGAGCCCGCCTTGGAGAGGTAGTTCTCGTCGGTGATGCGTCCCTGGATGCTGGGTTCGAGATAGCCGGTCGCGGCGCGAAAATAGGCATTGATGGCGCTGGTGAGGGCATACACCGCACTCGCGTCCCAGCTGGTGTTGACGGCGTTGGCCTTGGTGCCGAGCTGCAGGAAGCCATCGCCGCCGAACTGCCGCACCGCGTCGAAGGTGCGGAAGTCCGACGTGTAGCGCACCCCGCCCTCGATCTTGAGCCGGTCGGTGATGCGCACGGTCGCGGAGTCGAACAGGCCGACGGACTCCGTGCTCTGGCGCTCGTTGGCCTGGGTGGTGAGCTGCCCGACCGGCGAGAAATCCTGGTCGTAATTGTCGATGTACTCGTGGAAGTAGTACACGCCGGCCTGGTTGAACACGCGGCCCCAGTTGTTCGCCGACAGCCGCAGCTCCTCGGTGAACTCGTCGACGGCCGGCGTGATCGTCGCGGTCTCGACGTCGAACGGCACCAGCGGCACATAGCCGCCGTCGATGTCGCCGCGCGACTTGATCGCCGCGTGCTCGTAGGCGCTGATGAAGTCGATGCCGTAGCCGTGCAGGTCCTTGTGCACCGTCACGTGGCCGCCGCGTGTGTTGACGTCCTGGTAGTTGTCGCCGTCGAGAGACACCTGGTTGGGGTCGAAGCCGGGCACCAGCGCGTTGCTGCCCTTCTGCACGATGTTGGCGCGGAACAGTGTCGAGGTGCCCTCGAGGTGGCGCACGTCGGCCTCGAACAGGATGTCGAAGCTGTCGTCGAAATGGTACATCGCCTGGAACCGGCCGGCGAGATCCTCGAAGCCCTCGAGATTCTGCCGCCACCGGTAGCCGCCGGTATAGTCGTTGGTGACCCAGTCGTCGCGCCGCTGGTTGATGATCGAGACGCGGACGTCGAGCTTTCCCGGGATGATCGGCGCGTTGACCGCGGCGGTGGTGGCCAGCGTGTTGTAGGTGGCGTAGGACTGGTCGAAGAAGCCCCCGAAATCGTCGGTGGGATGCTTGGAGGTGATCCTCAGCACGCCGGCTGGGGTATTGCGGCCGAACAGGGTGCCCTGCGGGCCGGCCAGCACCTCCACGTCGTCGATGTCGAAGATCGGAAACGACTTCAGCAGCGGGTTCTCCAGCACGACGTCGTCGTAATAGACGCCCACCGGCTGTGCGGCGGTGATGTCGAAGTCGGGATTGCCGAGGCCGCGTATGTAGAGCCGCGGGAAGGTCCGGCCGAACGAGGACTCGATGTTCAGGCTCGGCACCCGTGCCGCGAGCGCGCGGATGTCGCCGCCGGCGGTCTCTATGGTCTGCACCGCCTGCGCGTTCAGTCGGCTGACCGAGACCGGAACCTCCTTGTTGGGCTCCGGCCGACGCTGCGCGGTGACCAGCACGTCCTGCTGCGGCTGCGCGGCGGGGGTCGCGACGCTGCCGCCGCCGGCCGGAACGCCCTGCGCGTGCGCCGGCACCGCGACGCCGGTCGCCAGGATCGCGAAGGCCGCGGCGCGCGATCGGGCGGACGGCATCGGGTTCCGCGCGCGCATCGAGTTGCCCATCCTCTACTCCCTGCGCCACGGCGTCGTTGCAACTTCACGCAAATCCCATGCCAGGCACGCATCCTGCACCGGGATGCGCAGCTGCGGAGGAGGACCCGATGCCAGACCACACCCGAGTGCTGCGCCGGTGCGTCGCGTTGCTGCTGCTGATGCTGGCGGCCGCGCTGCCGTCGCGGGCGGCGGCGCCGTCGCTGGTGTTCCTCGACAACGATTTCGCCGGACCCGGCGGCTCGGACATCCAGTCGCTGCTGCCGTTGCTCCGCGGCGACGTGCAGCTGCTCGGCCTCGGCGTGGTGACCGGTGACGCGTGGCGCGAGGAGGAGTGCGCGCACCTGTTGCGCTTCCTGGAGATCGCGCGGCAGGGCGACATCCCGGTCTACCCCGGCGCCGAGATGCCGCTGCTGCGGACGCAGGCGGAGATGCGCGACTGGGAGCAGCGCTACGGCCGGATCCTGTGGAAGGGGGCGTGGAACGGCGGCCAGCGCGCCGGCGCCCATGCCGACCAGCCCGAGCTGATCCCGACCATGCCGGAGGGGCGCCCGACCCTGCGCCCGGCGGCGGAGAGCGCGATGTCGGCGATGATCCGGCTGGTGCGGGCGCATCCGCACCAGGTGACAATCATCGCGGCGGGACCGATGACCGACCTGGCGCTGGCGATCCGCGCGGCACCGGACCTGCCGGCGCTGGCCAGGCAGCTGGTGTTCATGGGCGCGCTGCTCGACACCGGCGTGCCGCAGCTGGAGGCGGAGGCGGCGCACCGGCTCGACTACTATACCGACTTCAACATGATGTTTGATCCGGAGGCGGCGCACGTGGTGCTGACCGCGCCGTGGCCGCGCATCACCGTGCTCGGCAGCGTCACCCTCACCGCCGTCACCGACAAGGCGCTGCTGGCGCGCGTCGCCGCGAGCGGCTCGGCGGTCGGCGCCTACGTCGCGCGCTACGCCGAGCCCGGCACGCCGTTCTGGGACGAGATGGCGGCCGCGGTCGCGGTGGAGCCGAGCCTGGTGACGAAACAGATCGTGGCGGCGATGGACATCGACATCCTGCCCGGGCCGGATTACGGCCGCGCGCATGTCTGGCCGCCGCGCCTGGCGCCGCATGCCGGCGAGCAGCTGGTGCACATCGTGCAGGCGATCGACGTGGGGCACTTCCTGGACGGCTTCGTCGCCGACACCGCGCGCGGCCCCAGGGCCGCGACACCCTAGGTCGCCGGCGCGCCCGGCTCGAAGGCGATGATGCTGTCCGCGAACACCGTGCCGGTGGAGCCGTCGGTGACGCCGAGATCGGTCAGGTGCGGTCCCGGATTGCAGGCGAGGCTGGCGCCGGTGACGCTGCGGAACGGCAGCCCCGCCTCCGCGAAGTCGGCGATCCGGTCGGCCTCCCGGCGCAGCACCGTGAAGGCTCCCGCCACCTCCGGCGCCGGGCGGTCGGAGATCAGGCCGCCCAGCGGCAGCTCCAGCAGCGCGCGCAGCTCCCCGCCGGCGGCGACCGCGAGCCCGCCGCCGCACCGGATCAGCGCGTTGGCCGCCAGCGCCATGTCCTGCGGATCGCGACCGAACACGGTCAGGTTGTGGCTGTCGTGCGAGACGGTGGTGGCGAGCGCGCCGCGCCAGGCGCCCCAGCCCTGCAGCACGCCGAGTGCCGGACGGGCCTGCGCCGCGCCGTGCCGATGCACGACCGCCATCAGCAGCGCATCGTCGGGCAGCCGCACGACGCCGCCGCGCACCTCGGCCGGCATCTCCGCCCAGCGGGTGAAGCGCGGGGTATGGATGGTTCGCAGCCGTGCCCGGCCGTCATCGCCCGGCGCGCGGATCCGGAAATCGTCGGCCGCGAGCGGCGCCAGCCGGGCCGACGGGACCGGCGGCCGCATCCGGGCGGCCCGCATCGGCGCCGACAACGCGCCATCCTGGCCGACCAGCCGGCCGGAGGCGTAGACCCGCTCCACCCGCAGCGCCTGCAGGTCCGACAGCACGATCAGGTCGGCGCGACGGCCGGGCGCCACCAGCCCGAGGTCGCGCCGGCCGATGCGCTGCGACGCGTTCAGCGTGGCCGCCCGCAGCGCCTGCAGCGGATCGAGACCCCGTGCGACGAGCCGCCGGATCAGGTCGATCATGCCGCCCTGCGCCACCAGCTGGTCCGGCAGCACGTCGTCGGTGCAGAGCGTCAGGGTCTGCGGGATCATCGGCAGCGCGCGCAGTGCCGCGACCGCGCCCGGCAGCACGCCGTCGTGCGAGCCGCGCAGCTCGATGGTGAAGCCGGCCTCGAGCTTGGCGACCAGGTCCTCGCCGGAGCCGATCTCGTGATCCGACGCGATGCCGGACGCCGCGAAGGCGACCAGCTCGGCGCCCTGCAGGTCGCGCGCGTGGCCGCAGACCAGCTTGCCGCTCGCCAGCGCCGCCTGCACGATGCCGCGCATGCGCGGCTCCCGCGCCAGCACGCCGCGCATGTCCATGATCTCGGCGATCCCGGCGATCTCCGGCCAGGACAGCATCTCGCGCAGCTGTTCGGCACCGAACGCGGCACCTGCCCGCTCCAGTCCCGGCGCGGACGGGACGCAGGAGGGTGCGAGCAGCAGGATGCGCAGCGGCAGGTCGCGCGCCTCGGCCGCCGCCCAGCGCACGCCGTCCAGCCCGTGGACGTTGCCGAGCTCGTGCGGGTCCCAGCAGATGGTGGTGGTGCCCTGCGGCACCACCGTCTCGGCGTAGCGCCGCGGCGTGATCATCGAGCTCTCGACGTGCAGGTGGGTGTCGATCAGCCCCGGCGCGACGATGCGTCCGTCCAGTGCCTCGCGCTGCGCCGCGTCCCGCCGCGTCGCGGGCGGATGCACGCTGGCGATCAGCGGACCCACGATCCCGACATCCGCGTGGCGGAGGCGTCCGGTGGCCACGCAGGCGACCTGGGCGCCGTGCAGCAGCAGGTCGAAGGGTGCCGCACCCAGGGCGGCGGCGACCGCGCGGTCGCGCAGCGCCGGGTCGTCGAGATCGGCGGGTTCGGGATCCGTCGCCATCGGCCTCATGCTCCGAGGATCCGGAGCGATGCGCAAGGCGAGCGGAAGGACGGGCCGGCGACGGGTCCGGGCGGAGCCGCGGACCTGCGCTTCGTTGCCGCTGCTACTCGCCGCGCGCGATCGCCTCCAGGATGGCGATGCTCTCCACGCAGGCGGCCGCCGCCTCGCGGCCCTTGTTGTGGGCGTCCGGGCGCGAACGCGCGACCGCCTGCGCGTCGCTGTAGGTGGTGAGCACGCCGAACGCGATCGGCACCCCGGTGGCGAGGGCGGCCTGCATCAGCCCGACGGTCGCACCCAGGCTGATGAACTCGAAATGCGCGGTGTCGCCCTTGACCACGCAGCCGAGGCAGATCACCCCCCGGTAGCGACCCGTCGAAGCCAGCGCCTGCGCGATCAACGGCAGCTCGTAGGCGCCCGGAGACGCGATCATGTCGGCGTCGCGCACGCCGATATCGTGCTCGCCCAGCCACTCCAGGGCGCCGGCGCGCAGGCCGTCGGTCACCGCCTCGTTGAAGCGGCTGACCACCAGCGCCACGCGCGGCGGAACGTCGAACCGCGGCGCCGACGTCGCGGAAGGGGTATTGCTGCCCATCGCGGCTCTACTCCGCCGCCCGGTCGGCGGGCTGCACGCCTTCCAGCTTGTGTCCCATCCGGTCGCGCTTGGTGCGCAGGTAGGCCTGGTTGTAGGCGGTCTGCGGCATCTCCAACGGCACCCGGGCGCAGACGGTGAAGCCGCGCCCCTCCAGGGCCGTGATCTTGTCCGGGTTGTTGGTCAGCAGCTCCAGCGTGTCCACGCCGCAGTCGCGCAGGATCGCCGCCGCCACCGACCAGTCGCGCGCATCGGCGACGAAGCCGAGCCGGTGGTTGGCCTCCACCGTGTCGAACCCCTGGTCCTGCAGCGCGTAGGCGCGGACCTTGTTGGCCAGCCCGATGCCCCGTCCCTCGTGGCCGCGCAGGTAGAGCAGGATGCCGGATTCGGCGGCGGCGATGCGAGCCAGCGCCGCCTGCAGCTGGCCGCCGCAATCGCAGCGCAGCGAGCCGAACACGTCGCCGGTCACGCACTCCGAATGCAGCCGCACCAGCGGCGGACGCGTCCGCGACGATGACGCCGGATCGCCCTTCAGCAGCGCCAGGTGCTCGCCGCCATCGTGGTCCCGATAGGCGCGCATCTCGAACACGGTGTCGGCGAGAGCGACAGGCAGACCGGTGGTGGCGACGCGCTCGACCAGGGAGTCCGACGGCATCGGCGCCGAGAGGTAGGCGACCAGCTCGGCGATGGTCACGATCGGCATGTCGTGAAGCTTCCCGAACGCCCGCAGCTCCTCCATGCGCGCCATGTGGCCGTCGGCGCTCATCACCTCGCAGATGACCGCGGCCGGCCGCAGGCCGGCGAGGCGAAGCAGGTCGATCGAGCCCTCGGTATGGCCGGCCCGCGCCAGGACGCCGCCCTCGACCGCGCGCAGCGGGAACACGTGCCCGGGCGAGACCAGGTCGGCCGGCGACGCATCCGCCGCGATCGCCGCCCGGATCGTCTGGGCGCGGTCATGGGCGGAGATGCCGGTGGACACGCCTCGCACCGCCTCGATCGAGACGGTGAACGCGGTCGTGCGCGGCGCCCGGTTGTGCGCGACCATCATGGGCAGACCGAGCCGCGTCACCTGGGCCGCCTCCAGCGGCAGGCAGACCAGCCCGCGCCCGTGGGTGACCATGAAGTTGATCGCCTCGGGCGTCGCGAACTCGGCCGCGAGCACCAGATCGCCCTCGTTCTCGCGGTCCTCGTCGTCGGTCATGATGACCATGCGGCCGGCGCGCAGTGCGTCCAGCGCCGCCCGGATCGACGCCGGCATCGGCCCGGATGTGGGGATCAGGACGAGGTCTTGCATGGCTGCTCCAGATGCTCGGCGATCACGCCGATCTCGACGTTGCCCGGCGACCGCGGCGCCGGCACGTCCAGGGCCGATACGTCCAGGATGGTGCGGTCCCTGGGGTGGGGCGCACGCCGTCGAACGGCACGGTCAGCCTCCGGCGATCCGGCGAGGAACCGCCTTCCCGCGGAGCGGGACCGATCCTCGGCCGCGTCACCGCTCCGGCGTCGCGCAACCGGTCCACGACGCTGGTCGACGCTTGGATCGGGATCCGGGCAGCCGATCCGGACGGTCCGCATCGGGCCGGCCGGGATCGCTCCGCCACGGGGACCGCTGCGGACGACACGACGGCGAGGTTCCAGCGTCACCACCTGGGAGGCGCGCCGGCCGCGGTGCCGACGCGGGCTGATGCCACGAGAACCGCATCGCGGAGGCCCGATGCGGTCGGCTCTGGAACATCTGTTCGATCCGGCGTGATCGAGTGTCGCGAAGAGGCCGCAGTCATGCTCAGCAGAATCCCGTCCCGTACGGACGCGACCCAGGGCGCAGCCTGCCGCACGCGGTCCTCCCCGCCCGGGAATGACCTCGTACGCCGGCGTTCTCTCTCATCCGGACTATACCGTCGGCTCCGGGATCGCACCGGATCTGCTGACCCCGCCTGAACGAGCGGGCGCTCGCGGGCTGATGCGCCGGATGACCGAGGTCAGCCGCCGCAAACACCGCCGGTGGGGAGTCTCACCCCGCCCTGAGAACGTCTCTGCGTGGTATTAGGGTGGGCGGTGCTGGCACCGCAAGGGGATCGTGGCCGGATCGGCCGCGCCGGCCGCTGCAGAGCTCTCGCCCGGCCGAGTGGTCGCCGCCGCGATGGCCGCCGGAGGCAAGGGCTTTGCCCTTGACCCACTGCGGCCGACGGCCCCAGACCCCATCCATGACGCAGCGGAACAGGCCGGTGACGGTGTTCAGCTCGACGGGGTGACGACGCGGCTGGTGCAGCGCCCGCGGCGCCGCACAGGCGGCGCTCCACGAGAACGGTGGTGACGCACATGGCCCGCATCCTGCGCCGGGCCTGCGGGGGATCATGGTATGGCGCGTATCTTCATCACCGGGTCGTCGGACGGACTGGGCCGGATGGCGGCTCGGCTGCTGATCAAGCAGGGGCATGCAGTGGTGCTGCATGCCCGGAACGACGCCCGCAAGCTCGACGCGTTGGCTGCCGTGCCCGGCGCCGAGGCGGTCGTCGTGGGTGATCTCGCGAGCATCGCCCAGACCCGCGGCGTGGCGGAGCAGGTCAATGGCCTCGGCAGCTTCGACGCGGTGATCCACAACGCCGCCGTCGGCTTCCGGGAGCGGCGCCGGATCGAGACGGAGGATGGTCTGGCGCACGTGTTCGCGGTCAACACGCTCGCACCCTACCTGCTGACGGCGCTGATCCGACGGCCGAGGCGACTGATCTACGTCAGCTCCGAACTGCATCGGCGCGGCGATGCGAGCCTCGCCGACCTGAACTGGCAGGACCGGCCGTGGCGTGGAAACCAGGCCTATTCCGACACCAAGCTACACGACGTGTTGCTGGCTTTCGCCGTCGCCCGACGGTGGCCAGGAGTGCGCAGCAACGCGCTTGAACCGGGTTGGGTGGCCACGAAGATGGGCGGCTCACACGCGACCGGCGACCTGGACGCGGCGCATCGGACCCAGGCCTGGCTGGCCACCGGCGACGACACGACGACGGGCGGTTACTTCTTCCACATGAGGCCGCGCAAGCCGAGCGGCGCCGTGCACGACGCGGGGCGCCAAGACATGCTGCTGGCCGCGTGTGCCCGCCTCGGCGGCGTGGCACTTCCCGATCCATGAGTGCGTCGTCTCGAGCGCCATGCTCGCTCGCGCCGGATGCGCCTGTGAACCAGCTTGCCGCCGCGGGTAGGCCCGCTTCGGCGGTCCGACATTGTAACGCCTTGGTAATCTATTGAGAGGAAGCTAAAGCCCGGAGATCCAACTCATCAGGCCGACAGTGCATGTTCGCTGCGTCATGGCATATCTTGCGACGGCTTGCATGTCGGCGAGGCGCCCTCGCGGCGATGCTGCTGCTCTCGCTGGTCCGGCCGGCCTCCGCGCAGTTCACGAGGTTCCAAAGCTATACCGACGAGCAGGGTCTCGGGAACCTCTACGTCACGGCGCTTGTCCAGGATGCCGACGGATACCTCCTGCTCGGAACGCAGGGCGGCCTGTATCAGGTCGAAGGTCCGAGCATCGTGGTGGCGGACAAGGTCGGGGGGCTGCCGCGGGCCACGTGGATCATCCAGCTGATCACCGACCGCGCCGGCCGCGTCTGGGCCGCCACGACCGACGGGTTGTTCGTCCGCTCCGGGTCGACGTTCAACAGGGTCGATATGGGTGCGGCGTCGTTCGTCACCGGCTTGAACCACGTCATGGCGGTCGACGGTTCCAGCATCGTGGTGCTCTCCGGCGGCACCCTGCTCCGTGCCGCGGTCGGCGCGCATGCGGTAGGTGCGTTCCATCCGATGCTCGACGCCTCGGCGCTGGCGGCCGTGCCGGGCCTGGCGGCGGCACGCTTCGTGGTCCCGGACGCTGGCGGCGGCCTGTTGGTCGGGTGCGGCACCGCGATCTGCCTCGTCGATGTCGGGCGCGTGAGCCGCCTGGACGCCCGCGATGGCCTTCCGCCGGACGTCTGGCAGGTGGCACTCCGCACGGCGGACGGCACGCTCTGGGCACGCAGCCTCGACCACCTCGCCTGGCGCAAGCGGGGCGAGGCGGCATTTCACGTCGTGGCCGTGCCGGGACAACGCGGCTATTTCGCCGGCACTCCCGGGCCGATCGCCCTGGTCGCGGACCAGAAGGGCGGCGTGCTCACCCAGGCCGATTCGGGTCTGCTCGATTGGACCGGAACGGCCTGGCGCAGCTACTCCCGTCACGAGGGAGGACTGCCGAGCAGCGCGGTCCAGTCGTTCGGCTTCGACCGGGAAGGATCGCTCTGGGTCGGCAGCGCAGGTTACGGCGCCTTTCGAAGCCTGGGCCTGCACGACTGGGAGCATTGGACGGCCGATGACGGCTTGCCCAGCAACACCGTCTGGTCGATGGCGCGACGAGGTGACGGACGGTTGTGGGTCGCCACCGAGGACGGTACCGCAGCGCTCGGCGGCGAGCCGAACACGATCCCCGGCAGCGACT
>CAXTNB010000037.1:10970-12265 GCA_964245385.1 uncultured Acetobacteraceae bacterium
CCCCTGGTCCGCCTCGACCGACGCACCGGCCAGACCGAGCGCTTCCCGTCCGTCGGCAAGGTCTTCACCGCTGCCGTGGACCGTGAGGATCGCCTCTGGCTGTGCACCCGGACGGCGCTCTTCGTGGTGGAGGACGCCGATGCGCCCGCCTCCGCCATCCACCCCCGCCTCACGCTGTCCCAGACGAGGATGCAGGTGGTGACGGACCCGTCGGGCGAGGTCCTGGTGGTCGGGCAAGATGGGGTGTCTCGCCGCGAGCCCTCGGGTCGCTTCGTGACCGTGGTCCCGCCGTCCTTGTTGCGAGGCCAGCCGAACGACGCCGCGTTCTCGCCCAGCGGCGATCTCTGGGTGGCTACGGAGAGCGCCGGCGTGCTCCGGTTCCGCGTGGCAGGCGGGCAGGTCGCGGCCCTTCCTGCCCTGACCGCGCCCGAGATCGGCTCCGATGCGGTCCTGCACCTGCACCGCGACCGCCGAGGCTGGATGTGGGTCGGCACGGACCACGGCGTCGACGCGTTCGACGGGCGTTCGTGGCGGAGGTTCGACAGCACCAACGGTCCGATCACCGACGACCTCGATGAGTGGTCGGTGCACGAGGATGCGGACGGCTCCATGTGGTTCGGCACGACCCACGGGCTGTCGCACCTGATCGACCCGGAGAGGACGGCGCCGGTCTCGGTCCTGCATCCCCGGATCACTCAGGCGCTCCTCGGCGGGACCGCCCTGCCGCTCGCACCCAAGGTGACCGTCGACTGGAGCAGCGCGCCTCTCGTGGTCCGCTTCGTCGACCTCGACTATGCCCTGGGCCGCATCGCGTTCCGCTACCGCCTGCGCGGGCTGGACGCCGGCTGGACGGAAACGACCGGCCGCGAAGTACGATACGCGTCTCTCCCCCAGGGGGACCTGCGCTTCGAACTGATGGCGATCGACAGGTTGCACGGCACCACCTCGCCGCCGATCGGGTTCACGATACACGTCCGGGCACCCTGGTGGCAGCGCTGGTGGTTCTACGCGTCGTGCGCATTCGCTGGCCTCGGGCTGTTGGTGGGGGCGTGGCGGGCGCGGGTGCGGTTGCTGGTGCAGCAGCGGCGGCGCCTGGAGGAGGTCGTCACCGTCCGGACTGCCGAGATCGAGCAGGCGAGGCGGGAGCTGCAGCGGCGATCCATGCTGGAACGCCAGCAGCTCGAAGGCGAGCAGCGGCGGCTGGAAGACATGGTCGCCGTGCGCACGGCGGAGATCGAGCGGGCCGGGGGTGAGCTCCTGCGGCTTGCCATGTCCGACGCGCTCACCGGCCTGGC
>CAXTNB010000037.1:12360-12777 GCA_964245385.1 uncultured Acetobacteraceae bacterium
ATGCGGTGCTGGCCACCTTCGGGACCAGGTTGAAGGCGGCCTTGACGGCGTCCGAGGAGGCGGGGCGCTACGGTGGCGAGGAATTCCTGGTCGTCCTGCCAGGAGCACCTGACCCGGTGAGACGAAGGGTTGCCGCGATCCGTTCCGCGGCCTCGGAAGCACCGTACGAATTCGGTGGGGCCTGCCGGACGGTCACCTTGAGCGGCGGCCTTGCGTTCCTCGAATGCGGCGACACGGCGTTCACGCTCCTCGCGCGTGCCGACGCTGCCCTGTATCGCGCGAAGGAGAACGGCCGGCACCGCGTCGAGGAGGCGAGCGCCGCGCCGACGGCCCGACATGATCTGCGCCGCGACGGACCGCAGCCCGGCCTCATGCCCCATGAACTCGGCTGAGTCCGCATGGCGCCGCACCGGGCCG
>CAXTNB010000038.1:0-242 GCA_964245385.1 uncultured Acetobacteraceae bacterium
CGATGAGACCGAGGTCGGCGAGGGCACCACGATCGCCCTCATCGACGCCGAGATGTCGCCGCAGCGGGTGGCCGACAGCGATCCCCGCGCGATCGCGGAGTGGCTCGGGCTCGATCACCAGCAGCCCGTCGAGCGCGTCGGCTGGGACGTGTTCGACGCCGTGCTGCAGCCCGGGCCGGTCGTCCTGGTGACGTCGTGGCGCGATGCCGAGGCCGCTGCATCCTTCGCCGCGCGCGCGCGCC
>CAXTNB010000038.1:273-12293 GCA_964245385.1 uncultured Acetobacteraceae bacterium
TCGACAGCAGCCGGCGGGAGATGCGATCGCCCGGCTGATCCGCGAGGAGGAGCGCGCGCGACCGCTTCGGGTCGGTGATGCCGCTCCCGCATTCAGCTTGCGAGCGTACGGAGGGTCACGGGTCTCCTCGGCCGAGCTACTCCGCTCGGGCCCGCTGGTCATCACGTTCTACCGCGGCCTGTGGTGCCCCTATTGCCAGCGCGATCTGCGAGGTCTGGATGCTGCCATGGAGGACATCAGAGGGCTCCATGCTTCGGCGGTGGCGGTCTGCCGGCCGCGGGGGCCGGACGGCGATACGCCGTCGGATCACGGGCTCAGCCTCGCGTTCCCGGTGCTGGAGGATGCCGCGGGCGACTTGGCCGTGCGATTCGGCATCCGGTGGTCGGCAGAGGACGTCAGCGCCATCGACGCGGCGCTCGGCCCCAACCTAGTGACGTTCAGGGGCACCGAACCCTGGATCGTCCCGATGCAGGCGAGGTTCGTCGTCGACCGGCAGGGGGCGGTCGTCTTCGCGGAGGCGGCGTTCGACTACAACGACAGCTCCGACCCCGCCGGCCTGCTGCCGCTGCTCGCCGGACTGCGTCGGCGCACGTCCTCCCGCTGAGCCGTCGCGACCGTCTGTCGAGCACGGGCGATGAACAAGGCGGCCGGACAGATCGAGGCGGCGCTCGCGGAGGCGGACCCGGCGCTGGGGCGCGTCATCGATGCGGTGATCGCGCGGATCGGACGGCTGCATGTTCCGTCATCCGAAACCGCGCCGTTCCACGCGCTGGTGCGGGCGATCGTCCACCAGAGCGTCTCGGCGCGGGCGGCGGCGACGATCCACCGGCGTCTCCAGCAGGCGGTGGGCGACCTGACGCCCTGCGGCGTGCTGGCGTCCCGCGAGGCGATGCGAGCCGTCGGGCTCTCCTCGGCGAAGCTGGCCTCGATCACCGCGCTGGCCCGCTGGTTCGACGCGAACCCGGGCATCGTGGCCCGGCTCCGGTCGATGCCGAACGAGAGCGTCATCGCCGCCCTCGACGGCATCCCGGGTATCGGGCTCTGGACCGTCAACGTGTTCCTGATCTTCAACCTCGGGCGGCCCGACGTCGTTCCGGCCAGCGACCTGGCGATCCGACGCGCGGTCCAGCTGGCCTACGGGCTCGACCGGCTGGCCACGCCCGCCCTGGTTCGCGACAAGGCGCTCTCCTGGCAGCCTCACGCCAGCCTCGCCTCGATCTATCTCTGGAACGCCGTCAGGTTGAAGCTGACGCGGCAGGACCTGCGCTGACGAGGAACAGCCGCCCGCCTGTCGCCAGCTCAGGCCGGAGATCGGAGCGTGCGACCCAGGAAGTCGGACACCAGCGCCGCGATCTCCGGGAACTTGTCTTCCAGGGCGAAGTGGCCGCTGTCGAGCAGGTGCAGCTCGGCGTCGGGAAGGTCACGCAGGAAGGCGCGGGCGCCCGCGGCGGGGAAGATGGCGTCGTTGGCGCCCCAGACGATCAGCGTCGGCACCCGGCTGCTGCGGAAGAACTCCTGGAAGGCGGGGTAGAGCGCGACATTGGTGCGGTAGTCGTAGAACAGGTCGAGCTGGATCTCGTCGTTGCCCGGCCGGTCGAGCAATGCCTGGTCCAAGGTCCAGGTCGCCGGGTCGATGCGCGAGGGATCGGACACGCCGTCGAGGTATTGGCTGCGCGTGGCCTGCAGCGCCAGGACGGGACGCAGGGAGTCGCGCGAGGCGGTCGAACCGTCGGCCCAGTAGGCACGGATCGGGTCCCAGAACGGCGACAGGCCATCCTCGTAGGCATTGCCGTTCTGCGCGACCAGGGCGGTAACGCGGTCCGGATGCTTCAGCGCCAGGCGGAAGCCGGTCGGCGCACCGTAATCCATCACGTAGAGCGCGTATCGCGCGGCACCGAGCTGCTGCAGCAGAGCGTCCACCACGTCGGCGAAGCCGGCGAAGCTGTAGGCGTGGCGGTCATGCGGCGGCGCGGCGCTGAAGCCGAAGCCCGGCAGGTCCGGCGCGATGACGCGGTAGCGGAGCGCGAGCGCGGGGATCAGACGGCGGAACATGTGCGACGAGGTCGGGAAGCCGTGCAGCAACACCACCGTCGCGGCCTCCGCCGGTCCCGCCTCGCGGTAGAAGATGTCCAGACCCGCGATCCGGGTCACGCGATGATGGACGACGGGATGAGATGCCGGGAGATCGGTCATGACGGTGGGCTCCTCTCCGATGTGGTCGCCGCGGCCGGCCGGCGCCGCAGCGACGTCGGCGGCCTCGAAGCGTCGGGGGACGTGCTGCGGGCAGTTCATGTCCCGGGTCATGTCCCGGGCCGGGACGGTGAGCGCGACCCCTCGCGGAATTGCACGGCCTTCACGGCAGGGATGATGTGCTGCGTCATGAAACGATCTCGACCGCGCGACGGCATGCCGTGCTCTCATGGTCGTAAGTATCCGCTCGCCGAGGGCTTCGGTATGAGTCGCGCGCGAGAAGCATCGTTGCGCCGGCTGGAAGGATCTCTGCGTGAGCGTCGCAGGTTCGCCCTCACGGCGTGCGGCGCGTCCCGGCCGTCGCGCGGCTCGGATCGAGGGATGCGATCGCCTCCGATTGCCCGATTGGAGCGCAAGCGCCGGAGTGCCGGCGACGAGGGATGCAGCCATGTTCATGCCAGCATCTGGAACCGGGGAGCACCGATGAGCGCGCACGGCAAGTCGAGGACGGAGCAGGGCGACCGGACGGAACGGGATCCGCGCTGGCAGCGGGTGCTGGCCCGTGACAAGGCCGCCGACGGGCAGTTCTGGTATTCGGTGGCGACGACCGGCGTGTTCTGCCGCCCGTCCTGCCCGTCCCGCGCGGCCAATCCGAAGAACGTCCGCTTCCACGACAGCATCGCGGGGGCGAGAGCGGCGGGTTTCCGGCCCTGCCAGCGCTGCCATCCCGATGGCCTCTCCACCGAGGCCGCCAATACGGCACTGGTGGCGAGGATATGCCGCCTCGTCGACGAGGCGGAGACCGCTCCCACCCTGGCGCAGATGGCCGCCTCGGTCGAGCTGAGCCCGGCCTACTTCCACCGCGTGTTCAAGGCCGTGACCGGCCTGACGCCGAAGGACTACGCCGCGGCCCGGCGGGCGGCGCGCCTGCGCGAAGGGCTGGGCCGGAGCGAGACCGTGACCGAGGCGATCTACGACGCGGGCTTCAGCTCCAGCGGGCGCTTCTACGCGGCGGCGCCGTCCGTGCTCGGCATGACGCCCGACCACTACCGCAAGGGCGGTGTCGCGGAGGAGCTGCGCTTCGCCGTCGGCCAATGCTCGCTCGGCGCGATCCTGGTCGCCTCCAGCGCCAGAGGCGTCGCCGCCATCCTGATCGGCGAGGACCCGGACCAGCTGGTGCGCGATCTGCAGGACCGCTTCCCGCGGGCCCGTCTGATCGGTGGCGACGCGGACTACGAGGCGCTGGTCGCCCGGGTCGTCGGCTTCGTCGAGGCGCCGCACCTCGGCCTCGACCTGCCGCTCGATATCCGCGGCACGGCGTTCCAGCGACGGGTCTGGCGGCTCCTGCGGGAGATCCCGGCGGGCAGCACGACGACCTACGCCGACATCGCCGGTCGTCTCGGCATGCCCGGGGCGGTGCGGGCGGTAGCGGGAGCATGCGCGGCCAACGCCCTCGCGGTCGCCATCCCGTGTCACCGCGTCGTGCGACACGACGGTGCCCTGTCCGGCTACCGATGGGGCGTGGACCGCAAGCGGAGCTTGATCGCCCGCGAAGCCGCCGCGGCCTGTTGAGCGGCATCGTCGCCGCGGAGCGATCTCCCACACCGGGGAAACGAGGAACTGGAAGGCGCCGAGGGAGGTTGTTCCGCCGCACGCTCGGGAGAGTTCGACGACCGACACGACTGCCTTCTGGCCCGACGAGGCCCGTCTCGTGGTGAGCTGCTCGCTCATGTTCGAGGCCGGCGGCCAGCCGATCTCGGGCGCCGGCGGCGGGGTCCATGATGGCGTGCAGCGCATCCTCGACCTGATGGACAAGCACGGTGTGAAGCTCTCCTCCTTCATGATCGGCCGCGCGGTGGAGGAGGCACCGGATCTTGCCGAGGCGCCGATGTTGCCAAGGAGCCGATCTTGAAGGAGATCGTGCGGCGCGGCCACGAGGCGGCTGCCCACGCCCGGACCTGGCAAGACAGCTAGTTCCTGGACGGGGATGCCGAGCGCCGCTTCATCGCCGACAGCGTCGAGAGCATCGGCAAGGCGACGGGCCAGACGCCGAAGGGCTGGAGCGCCGACTGGATGCGCGACCCGGTCCCGTACGCTCGACATTCTCCGGAGCCTCGGCTTCACCTACCACATCGACGAGCCGAGCCGGGACGAGCCGTTCATCGTGCTCCTCAAGGGCGGCAGCTCGGGCATCGGCCTCGCGACCGCGCGATTGGCGGCCGCCGAAGGCGCGGCCGTGACCATCGTCTCCCGAACGCGCGCGAAACGCGACGCTGCCGTCGCGGTCATCGGCGCCGCGGTGGACTTTCGCTCGACGACGCCCGACGCGCGTTACCTAATTCCCGGCTGTTGCCGCCCGTCACGGCTACCCGATGGCTGCTCCCGCTGAGCAAGCAGCCACCGAGGTTCCGGAGCGCTGACGCCCTGCGGCACATCGCGGGTTCGCCAAGCTGAACGTGCGCTCAGCCACGCAGAAGCCGAGCCGACGCGTGACCACGTTCGACCACCGCGCGCAACGGCCAGCTTCGTCGGCGAGATGCTCGAGGTTGCCAGGAACGTGCGAAAGCGCGTCCAGCCTGGAGTAGCCGAGGGCGTGCGTCGGCGGCCGGTCACGGAGCCACGGCCTGCTCTCGGCCGGCCTGTGACTAGCCTGGAGGAGGCGCAGGAACCTCCATCGCTTGCGTCCCGAGGTCGACTACCACGCGATACTGTGACCAACGCTGCAGATAGTCGGGTGGCGGCAGCAAGCGGCTCGACGCAACGAACTGGTTGTCGACACTGGTCGGGTGCGGACTGCCCAGCGGAAATCCCACGCCTGCGCCTCCGCCCACGTTCCCACCGAAGCCGCCCAGCCCCAGACCGATGGTCGGCGGGGTGCTGTAATTGACGTGCGGTCCGCTCACCGGCGTGAGGATGAGCGCGTATCGGGTTCCCTTTGCGTCGACCAGGTATGCGTCACGAGGCATCTGCGCGTTGCTGACATAGACCTGGATGGCCGGCGCATCGCGGTCGTAGGTGGCGCGGATGCTGTTGGGCGGCGGCAGCGGATTGCTGGCGCAGGCAGCCAGGCCGGCGCAGAGGAACAGGACGACAGGGAGATGTCCTGTCTCGCCTGCGACCGACGCACCCGACGGCGTCGAGCCGAGCCGGCAGTCGCTCCTGCCGCTTGGCGGTCTGTTCACGACCGGGCCGCCTCGTGGCCGGTTGATCAATCGCTGGGACCGCATCCTGTCTGCCTCCGATCTGGCCGTCGTGGGATGCACCGCGATGCAACTCCAACCCGCCTGAAGCTTCACCTCAACGCGGCTGGACGCCGAACGTTCGGCGATCCCGGACCGACCGCGTGGTCACGCCTTCCATCCTCCGCCCACCGCGCGAAACGAGGCGACGGCGGCGCGCGCGGCGTCGGCTCGGGCGCTGGCGAGCTGGTCGGAGGCGACGAGGAGGTCGCGATCGGCATCGAGCACTTCGATCAGGCTGATCGCGCCACCCTCGTAGGCAAGCCGCGCCTGATCCCGGGCGCGGGTCAGGTCGGCGATCTGCTGCTGGAGCACCGCAGCCTGCGCCTCCGCCTGCACGAGGCCGGAAAGGGCGTTCTCGACGTCCCCGGTGGCCTGGAAGACCGCCTGGCGGTAAGCGGCCAAGGCCTCGGCCTGCCGCCCGCGGGCTTGGGCCACCTCGGCATCGACGCGACCGAAGTCGAACAACCGCCATCGCAACCCGCCCGACACCGTGTGCTGCACGGCGTCTCCTACGAAGAACCGGCCGGCGTCCAGGCTTTCCAGGCCGAGCATGCCGGTGACCGACACCTTCGGGTAATAGTCCGAGATGGCGGCGCCGATGCGCGCGTCGCTGGCCGCCAGGCGCCGCTCCGCCGCCAGCACGTCGGGACGGCGACGCAACAGCTCGGCGGGGGTGCCCAGGTTCGTCAGGGATGGCGGCGAAGGGAGTGGGGCCGCCGCGGCGATCTCCGATGCATACGTGCCCGCCGGCGCACCCATCAACACGTCCAAACGGTCGAGCATGACGGTCTCACCGGCTCGCAGCGGCGGCAAGGTGGCGCGCACGCCTTGAAGCGCCGCGCTCGCCTGGCGGAACTCGCGATCGGACGCGATGCCGTCGCCTCGAAGCTGGCCGGTCAGCGCCACCAGCCGTTCCTCATCGACTTCCTGGCGGAGTGCGACCGCTTCGCGAGCCTGGAAGGCGCGCACCTGCAGGTAGGCGTCCGCTGCCTCCGCGGCGACGGATACGCGGATCGCCGCCGCATCGTCACGCGCTGCCTCGGCATCGGCCTTGGCGGCCTGACGGGCGCGACGCAGGCCGCCGAACAGGTCGATCTCCCACGATGCGGTCGCACCGAGGTCGTAGAGGTCGTAGTTGCGCTCGAAGCCGGGAACCTGACTGGCGACCGCTCCGAAGGGGCTCAGCAGCGCGAGTTGCTGCTCGGCAACGGAACCTTGCAGCTCGGCCCGCGGCAGCAGCGCGGCGCCGGCGCTGCGGGCGACGGCGCGAGACTCGGCGATGCGCACGCTGGCCTGCATCAGATCCAGGTTCTGCGTCAGGGCGCGCTCCACCACCGTGGTCAGCAGCGGATCGTTGAAGCCGGTCCACCAGGCGTCGAGCGCGGGCGGAGCTACGGCACGGGTTCGAGTGGACTCGGCGCCGCGGTAGGCGGCGGGCAAGGTCACCTCGGGCTTCGCGTAGTCAGGCCCTACGGTGCAGGCGGCGGTAAGCAGGGCGAGCAGCATGGGCACGGTCGTACGGCCGGTGCGAAACGTCATGAGCATTCTTCCCGATCAATGCGCTTCGGAGGACGCCGGAGCCGCTGCGGCTTTCGCCGGACGGCAGAACGGGATCATCACCAGCGCGGCGATGAACAGCCAGGCGGTGAGACGGAACACCTCGTCGAAGCCCAGAGTCACGGTGGCGCGGTCGAGCACGCGAGCGAATTCACCTTGCGCCAGCATCAGGGCGTCGTGAGGATCGCTGGTGGCGCTGCCCATCTGCCGGGCGAGCTGCGTCACGATGCCGGCAGCCGGCCGGCCGGGCACGTCCATCGCCTCGCTCAGCCGCTCGGCGTGGATGCGGGTCTGGTCGTAGAGCCAGACATTGACGATGGCGATCCCGATCGCCCCGCCCAGATTGCGCATCAGGTTGAACAGGCCCGAGGCGTAACGCAGCTCGGACCCTGCGAAACCGCCCAGCGCCATGGTCACGCTTGGCACGACGCACAGCATCAACGAGAAGCCGCGGACGGCTTGCGGCAGCAGCCACTGCCAAAAGCCCCAGTCCGGCGTCATGAAGGATGACATCCATTGGCTTGCCGCGAAGAGCGGCAAGCCCACGGAGATCGTGATGCGAGGATCGATGCGCTGCGACAGACGCGCGGCCACCGGCACGGCCAGAAGCTGGAACACGCCGGTCACGAACACCGTGGTGCCGATCTGCAGGCTGTCGAACCCGCGCACGCGCCCGAGATAGATCGGGATCAGGTAATTGGAGGAATACACGCCGAAACCGAGCACCAGGTTGAAAACACAGGCCATCGCGAAGGTGGCCTTGCGAAATGGTGTCAGCCGCACGATCGGGCCGCTGGAACGAAACGATCGTTCCAGGAAGAGCAGGAAGGCAACGAACGCCGCCCAGCCCGCAAGGGCGATGCCGGGATCGCTGAACCAGTCGTGGCGCTGGCCTTCCTCCAGCACGTATTCCAGACCGCCCAGCATCACCGCCAGGGCGAAAAGGTGGGCGTAGTCGATGCGTTTCAGGAACAGCAGGTTGGGCTGGTCCACGTGCCGGATGACCAGCAGCGACAACATGGTCACCGCGCTGCCGGGCACGATGTTGATGTAGAAGATCCAGCGCCAGCCAACAGCGTCGGTGATGTAGCCGCCAACCGTCGGTCCCAGCGTCGGCGCGAGCACCGAAACCACGCCCAGGATGGCCGGGATCATCGCCCGGTCCTTGCCGGTGAACAGGGCGTAGCCGGTGGCGAACACGGTCGGCACCATGGCTCCGCCCACGAACCCCTGTATCGCGCGAAAGGCCACCATAGAGCCGATGCTCCAGGCCATGCCGCACAGCGCGCTGGACAAGGTGAACAGCCCCGCCGACAGCGCGAACAGCACGCGGGTGGACAGCGCCTGCGCCAGGAAGGCGGAGAAGGGGATCATCACCAGCTCGGCCATCAGATAGGCCGTCTGCACCCAGCTGATCTCGTCCGGCCCTGCCGACAGCCCGGCCTGCACGTCGTTCAGCGAGGCGGCGACGATCTGGATATCGATCAGCGCCATGAATTGGCCGAAGGCCATCACGCCGAAGATCAGGAACTTGGTCGCCTTCGGCATCTGGTCCGGCGTGTTGGGAAGCGTCGCGTTCATGATCGGGCAACCTCGAACGGGCCCTTGCGGCCGGCCCGGCGATGGGATTATAAGCATCATATAAAGCGAGGCTGCAAGATGCGTTACGGCGCGGAGCACAAGGAGCGCACCCGGGAGCGCGTGCTGAAACAGGCGGTGTTGGCCATCCGCGCCGATGGGCCGGAGAATCTGGGCGTCGCCGACGTGATGCGGCGGGCCGGCCTGACCCACGGCGGCTTCTACGCCCACTTCCCTTCGCGCGAGGCGCTGCTGCTAGCGGCCATCGAGGAGATGTTCGCTGCCACCCGCAGCATGTTCGACCGTTGTACCAAGGGTCTTCCCCCGCGCGAGGCGCTTCGGGCCTACGTAGATTGTTACGTTTCGCGGGCGCACCGCGACGCGCGCGACACCGGCTGTCCATTTCCGCTGCTGGCCGGCGACCTGCCACGCCTCGGCGTCGCGGTCCGCGCACGCTTCGCCGCAGGCGTGGCGCGCATGGCCGCCGCGATCGCTGACAAGCTGCGCCAGGCCGGCCACCCTGAGCCGGAGGCCGCCGCCAGCTCCGCGGTGGCGGAGATGATCGGCGCCTTGTGCCTGGCCCGCGCCGTGCACCCCGGCGTGCAGTCGGACGCCATCCTCGCGCACACCCATGCCGCGCTGCTCGCGCGGCTCGGCCTCGGAGACACAGCATGAGCAGGATCGCCGGCCTCGGCGAGGGCCTCCCCGGGCCGGAGCAGCTCCAGGCGCTGATGCGGGGAGGACCCATGGCCGGTATCGGGCGCATGACGGGCTCTACGCTGACCGAGGTCCGGGAGGGCTTCGCCGCGTTCGAGGCACCGCCGGACGAGAACGTCTATGATCCGGTGGGCACGGCGCACGCTGGCCACGCCGCGACGCTGCTCGACGCGGAAGGGCGGCTGCACGCTTCGGCGACCTCGACCCTGCTGGTGTGTAGCACGTGACCGCCACGAACGTCAGCGCGCGGCAGGCGAACCTCGCCGAAGGGCGCACAGGTCGGCGCGTCCTGTACGTGGCGCCGCGGACCCTCCTTGCCGTGGCGGTGGCCTTGCTGCTGTTCGGCGTGGGCGCGGCCTACATCCTGATGGACAAGCCCGACGCCTCGACCGACGACGCCTACCTGCAGGCGGACACGACGGTCGTTGCGCCGAAGGTGCGTGGGCTGGTGTCCGAAATCCTGGTCCGGGACAACCAGGCGGTCCGGGCCGGCCAGCGGTTGGTGCGCATCGATCCCGAGGAGTTCGACGCCCGCGTCGCCTCTGCCTCCGCGGAGCTGCAAGACGCCCAGGCCAAAGTCGCCTCGGCCCGTGCCGCCCTGGTGAGCCTGGATGCCGAGGAGCAGCTCGCCGACGCCAACGTGCGCGCCCCCCAGACCGCGATCATGGCTACCGACGCCCAGAACGTGCGCGCGGCGGCCGACCGGGCTCGCTACGAGCATCTGGTCGCCAGTGGGGCGGTGGCGCGACGCGACGCCGACCTGTATCGCGCCCAGGCACTCTCGGCGCAGTCCGACGCGAACCACAGCCGCGCGGAGTTGCTGGTCAGCCGCGACCAGGCCGAGGTCGTCCGGGCCAGGCTCCCGAGCCTGCAGGCCGCCCTCGGGCAGGCCGAGGCGGGGTTCGCCCGCGCGCAGGCCACCCTGGACCTGGCCCGCCAGGACCAGGAGCACGCCCTGGTTCGCGCGCCTGTTGACGGCGTGGTGGGTGACCGCCAGGCGCAGGTCGGCGACTACGTGCAGCCAGGCACGCGCTTATTGACCCTGGTGCCGGTCCAGGCCCTCTATGTGACGGCCATCTTCAAGGAAACCCAGACCGGCCGCATGCTGGTCGGGCAGCCGGCGGCCGTGGAGGTCGACGCGCTGCCCGGGCGGGAGCTGCACGGGCACGTGGAAAGCTTCGCCCCTGGCTCAGGTTCGGAGTTCTCGTTGCTGCCGTATGAGCCCGGCACCGGCAACTTCACCAAGATCGTGCAGCGGGTGCCGGTGCGCATCCGGCTCGATCCCGATCAGCCTGGGCTTGACCGTCTGCGGCCCGGGTTGTCCGTCACCGCGACGGTTGATCTGACAGCACGCTGACCGACTGCCATGTCACCTCCAGAGGGGTTCATGCCTGTCAGGCAAGGAAGTCCGGCACACGCGGCGGCGGGTCAAGGCTCCCTCCTAACGACGATGTTGCAAGTAGGATGAGCAAAGCTTCCGAGGCTGCGGCCGCAAGCATGACCGGCCTGGAACAACTGCGCGCCCTACTTCGCTCGGGTCGTCAGCCGAGCATCGGGACGACGTTGCAGCTTTCCGGCGTGGAGTTCGAAGACGGCTTCGCCGCATTCGAGGGCGTTCCCGGCGAGCACGCCTACAACCCTATCGGAACCGTGCACGGCGGCTACGCCGCGACGTTGCTGGATTCCGCGTGCGGCTGTGCCGTGCATTCCAAGCTCGCTGTCGGCCAATCCTATACCACGCTCGAGTTGAAGGTCGCCTACCACAAAGCCCTCACCAAGGAGACGGGTACGGTCCGCGCCGAGGGACGGGTCCTGTCCTTCGGCCGCCGCGCCGCGTTTGCCGAGGCCAAGCTCACCGACCTGTCCGGCCGCCTCTACGCTTCCGCCACGTCGACCCTGCTCGTGATCACGTCGTAGGTGCGCGTGCGTCCGGCGCAAGGCATGCGCGGCTCGTCAGACGGGTAGCCGGCGCTGGCACGGCACCGCGACAGGTTGGTCTACCAGCAGCACCAGGACGCGGCCGGCAAATCCGGAAGGGATCTGTCAGGTCTCGCGCCGATCGAGCATCCAGGGCAATCACGACGTTGCTTCAGCAGCACATCGTGCTCGTCGATAGAGGAAAGACGAACGGTGCGAAAGCCGTGCTGCACATCACCATGACCCGCCCTGCGGCGCTTTTGCCGCCAGCCTCCACAACGTGGCTAAGCTGGCGGCGATGGCGGATCAGCTCTCGGAGCTACATCCGCCGCTCGAGACCTTGCGCGCCTGGATGCCGCTGTTCGTCGATTACGTCGCGGCGAAGCAAATCGTGTTGCCTGTGTTCGACAGCGTGCCGGGAGGCTCCGAGCGGTTGTACCAGGGGTCGAGCGCCCTGATCCACGGCGCCGTGGCCGCGCTCGTGAGCCGGGCGATCCACAGCCGGGACCTGCGGGACGATGTCGACCCTCGGGAGATGCTTCTGCCGCTACGCAGCGTCTCGCTGGTGCCCTTCAGTCCCGGTTGGCCGGACCATGCCGAACGGCTTGTGGACGTACTCATCCGTGGTTCGAGACCGGGTGAGTAGACGACGATGCTGCGTGCGCGCTGACGGGATGTAGGCAAGGTCGGCCCCTCGCCCGCGGCCTCGTGCCGTGCAGGTTCGCCGCCTCGCCGCGGTCGTAAGCAATTCGTCGATATGCGCGGCGGTTCGGAGCCGGCAGCCTTCCCGCACCGTCGTGCCCGCGCTCGGGCATCACA
>CAXTNB010000038.1:12303-12736 GCA_964245385.1 uncultured Acetobacteraceae bacterium
GCTCCCGAGGGCTTCGAGAGTTGGAAACGCCCATGACCGCCCAGGCCGTCGTGCCCGAGCTCGTGCATCACAAGCTGCTGGTCAACGGGTCGCGGTTGCATCTCGTCGGACCCGGGAGCGGCGAGCCGGATATGGCAGAAACCTCCAAAGCACCGTGACAATCACGCTTACGTTCATGTTCACCTCCCTGTCGCTGCTGCTGCAGGTCGGATGGCAGCTTCCTGCTGTCTGGGTCCAGCTTGGCGCGAGGCACCTCGTCGTAGACACGTGGGTTCATCGCGGCCAGGATCAGGAATGAAATCCCGATCCGGCCATGTCGAACCGCTGATCTCCCGCTCCGAGCGATATGCCGCAGGCAAGCTGCTTCGTCAGACGACAAGACGCCAGGCACATGCGACATGGGATCTCCCTCCCGATCGTGCGGATCCCGTGG
>CAXTNB010000039.1:0-8548 GCA_964245385.1 uncultured Acetobacteraceae bacterium
GCCACAGCGCGAGGTGGAGCTGGTCGGCCTCGGCGGCGAGCTGTTCAGCGCTGAAGGTCAGGTCGAGTGGGGCTCGAAGCACGCGATGGCGAAGCACCACCATCTCCCTCCAGCCCGGACCCCCGAACCGCTCCTGCACGATCCTCAACTGCAACGACTTGATCCTGCCACGTGACGATGAGCCGGGCGCATCCTATCGCGTCTGGCTGACCGCGTAGAGCGTACTGCTTCCTCTTCGCCAGCGGACGGAGAGCCTGCTGTTGCTGTAGCCGGCGGGCAGGGACGCGTTGAGCAGCCAGAGATAGTCGATCCCGTCGAAGGGAACCACGGCCAAGGCATCATCCATCGTCGGGCGGTGTTTCGCGACGTTGCCGCAGCTCACCGGCCAGACATATTGTGACGGGTCATGATAGAAGATCTTCGAGGGCCGGTACAGCACCTGAAGCAGGTGGATCCCGTCGATGTCCCATTCCGAGTTGGTCCAGCTTCGCCGATAGACGATCGCGAGGTCACCGAGATGGCCGAGCCTGTCGGAACGCCAGTTCAGCCGCGCGTTGCAATCCTGCGCGTTCAGGATCACGACGCGGCTGTGGTCGGGAATGTCGTCGAGTGCCGCGATCTCGGCCGAGAAGCGCGCGTCATAGGCGATGAAGCCCGCGAGGGTGAAGCCGAGGCGCACGACGAGCAGGGCCATGCCGGAGATGGCCACGAGGCGAGCCAATCTCGCGTCGACACGACTCCAGTCCTGGGTCGCGAACGCCAGCATGGGGATCAGGGGCAGCAGGCGCTCGTCGGCATATTCGGAGCTGCTCAGCGAATTGGGGATGATGACGAAGAGCAGGATCAGCAGGAGGATGGCCGGCATGACGGCGGGATGCGGTCGCGCGCCTCTCCGCCAGCCGATCACGAACACCGTCAGGGCCGCGATCAGCGAGCCGACATCGAGCAGGAAATTCTGATCCCGCAGCAGCATGACCACGTAATTGAGCTTCGACTTGAAGTTGATCGCGTTCTTCCCGGCGAAAGACTGCGTGCTCAGTCGCCACAGCAGGATGATGACGATCGACGACAGCAGCGGGCGGATCCGGCGCGCAAGCGCGCGCAGCCGACCCTGCCGGCGCATCGCGTCGAACTCCCGCGACGCGATGAACAATACGAACAGGCAGCCGGCGACGACGTGGAACAGGAACAGCAGCGGCACCGCGATCCAGGTCGCGGCCTCACGCGAACGCGGACGGTGGTCGAGCAGCATCCAGACGGCGAGGCCGATGAGCGAGAGCGCCACGCCCAGCATGTAGTTGAGGAAACCGTAATTGAACGGGAAGCAGTATATGAACAGGAGCGCCCAGCAGATCGCCGCCGCGCCCGTGGGATTGAGGATCCGCGAGATCATCAGGATGCCCGCCGCGAGCAGCGGTGGGATGAGTGCCGCGACCAGCCAGTAGGCGCCGGTGATTCCGACGATCCGCCGGAGCATGGACACGATGAGGTCAGCCCCGAGATTCGGGACGAGGTGCCAGTGGAACCCCATCAGGCGTGCGAAGGCGGGATCGCTCGAGGCGTAGGCCGCGGCGGCCGAGCCGCCCATATGTCCCGGCACGTCCGTGAGCGGCGGTATGGTGACGAAGAAGAACGGAGCGATCAGCAGCGTGCAGACCAAGGCCGCGAACCATCCGCGCCTCGCGAAGCTGATGTCGAGGACGCGTTGCATGGGAGCCTCTGAGCGATTGCGAGTGGTGCCGGGCGTCGCCGCACGTGTCGTCGAAGAGCACGATGAACTACGTTAGCCGCTCGCACGATACCGTCAATCAGCGAAAGCTGCACCCGCCGGCGGCGTGTGACGTCGCGGCGGCGCATTGGCTGAGACATCGGGGCAGCAGGGTTCGTCGATCATGAGGAAGTGCCTGGACGATGAGGTGGCGAACAGCTCGTCAGGACCGTCCTGCCCTTGCGGCTCGTCGCCGCCGCGCCGTCGATGAAAATCCTCTTCGCCTTCGAGAACCCGCTTCCCAGCAAAGAGGCGGATGCCGAGGTTTTCCTGACGACGGCACGATACCTCGCGCCGCTGTCGTCGCGATCGTGGCTCCACGTGCCGCTGCCGGCCGGCACCGCTGCCGTCGTCGGCGCATCGGCGGGCTTGCCCGTCATCCGCGCCTACGCGCCGGCGCGGCCGGCGGCGCTGAGACATCTATGCTGCGGGCTGACCTTGATCGTGCGACGGCAGTACTGGCAGGCCGACCTGATCTATACGCGCAACCTCTGGATCGCCTGGACGGCGATGTTGTTCGGGAAGCGCGTCGCGTTCGATCATTATCGTCCCTGGCCGGATCAGATCCCGCCGCTCCAGCCATGGATCTACCGCCTGGTCTGCAACAGGAATTTCCTGATCAACATCTGTCACTCCGAGTACACGAGGCGAAAATATCTCAGTCTCGGAGTTCCGGAGAGCAAGCTGCGCTGCGTCCATAACGGCTTCGAGCCGCAGCGTCTGCTGAGGCCTCTTCCCGTCGAAGACGCCAGACGAGCGCTCGGCGTCCCCGACGGCACCAGAACGGTCGTCTACACCGGACGGCTCAATCACAAGAAGGGCCTCGATCTGGTGATCGAGGCGGCGAGGAGACTGCCGGATCTCCTGTTCATTCTGGTCGGCTCGTACGGTGAGGGCCCGATCGAGACGATGGCGCGCCCGCTCGCCAACGTCAGGATCGTCCGTTGGCAACCGCCGGAGATGTTGCCGCGATACATCTTCGCGGCCGACATCCTGCTGATCCCGCCTTCCTGGAAGCCGCTCACCGCGTTCGGCTCGACGGTGCTGCCGTTGAAACTGTTCCTCTACATGGCCTCGGGCCGTCCGATCCTCGCCGGCGCCACGCCTGATGTACGAGAAGTCCTGAGACATGACGAGAACGCCTTCCTCTGCACCCCGGATTGTCCGGACTCGCTGGTCGACGGGATCATTGCCGTGACGCGGGACACCATGCTCGCCGCACGGCTCGCCGCGACGGCTCTGGCGGAAAGTCGCGACTTCACCTGGCAGGCACGAGCGCACAAGATCGCCGACATCCTCGACAGCCGGCTCCGGTCGGGCTCGGCGGAGCGAGGTCACTGGAGCGGCGTGCAGAGCCGCACCTGGATAAGGCAGTCCTGGCGCTGGCTGGCCCATCTGGTCCGCCATCGATCCTGGGTCCTGCCTCCTGCCTCCGCGCCCCTGGTCGACCCGCCTGCGGCTGAGGTCGAGTAGCTCGGAGCCGCACGAACACCGCCGCCGAGCCTCATCGCATGGACAGTTATCACCGACGTCTCGGCCGCGGCTTCAACTGGCTCGGTGGCGCCACCGTCATCGCCAAGGTCATCGACTTCTCGACGATCCTGGTGATGCTGCTCTACCTGACCAAGCAGCAGGTCGGCGTCGCCTCGCTCGTGGTCTCGTTCGGCATGATCATCGAGGCGCTGAACGGACTGGGCACCAGCGAGGCACTGATACAGGCCCGGTCGATCACTCGCGTGCAGCTCGACACGTTGTTCTGGTACGTCTTGGGAGCCGCCTTGATGGTGAGCACGGTCACCCTGCTCGCGGCGCCGTGGATCGAGGCGGCGTACGGCGTGTCGGGAATGGCCGCCTATCTTCTCGTCATCGCGGTCAAGCAGCCGCTCGTCGGGGTCGCGTTGATTCCGCTCGCGATCATGAACAGGGACCTGCAGTACGGACGCATCGCGATCGTCAACGTGTTCGCGACGCTGGCGGCGGCCTTGACCCGTCTCGGCCTCGCCGCCTCGGGCGCGGGAGCCTGGGCGCTGGTCGTCGGCTACTCGGCGAGCGGCCTCTACGTGCTGATCGGCGCGATGCTGGCGCGCCCGTTCTGGCCGGGACGTCACTTCCAGCCATCGACCATCCGGCCGCTGGTCCGCTTCGGGACGCGCGCCGTCGCCGCCAACCTGTCCGAGCAGGTGTTCAAGAACGTGGACTACCTGTTGATCGGCTGGTTCTACGGGCCCTCCCAGCTCGCGGTGTATCGGGTCGCGTTCGACGTGGCCATGGAGCCGGCGATGGCGGTCGGCACGCTGGTCAGCCGCACGGCGCTGCCGGTGTTCGCCCGCGTGTCGGGAGTACGACAGCAGCTCGGCAGACAGCAGCTCGGGCAGATCTTCACCTGGTCGCGATCCTGGTGGCGCCGCTGATGGCGGGCCTGATACTCGTCGCCGACCCGCTGACAGCCCTGCTGCACGACGATCGCGGCAACAGCTACGCCGCCGCCGCCGTGCCGCTGCAGCTGCTGGCGGCCGCCGCGCTGCTCCGGGTGACGCTGCAGCTACTATCCGCCCTCATGATGGGGACGGGGCGACCCGGCACCTCGGCCGCCCTCTCCCTGACGACGTTGCTGTCGTTGAGCGTGGGCATCCTGGTGGTCGGCGTCGCGCTTCCGGCCCGCACCGGCATCATCGCCGTCGCCGCGATCTGGCTGGGCATCTATCCGATCCTGCTGCTCTGGGGCGCGCGCTACCTCCGGTTGCAGTGGAGCATCGCGGCCGCCGAGCTCGCGCGCGCCTTCAGGCTGCCCGTCATCGGTATCGGCCTCATGGTGTCGGGCACGCAGGTGATCCGCCACCTGATCGGCGGCGGCTCCGCGACCCGGGTCGGCCTGGTGGTGCTGATGGTGACGCTGACCTACGGAGGCCTGTTCCTGCACGGACGTCGTCGGCCCGACCGAGCACCGTGATCGGCGACGCGTCGCGTCACTCGCTTCCGCCGTCGCGCCGCCACCGGATCGCGCTCAGTGAGCGGCAGCCCTGGCCGAAACCTTCTGCGCACCGCGATAGCGGTCGAACATGCTCATCTGGTGCACGCAGCTCAGCGTGCAGGTCGGGCTGCAGGATTTCTCGGTATGGAATTCGCGGCGGATGTCCTCGCGCGTGTAGTCGAGCAACGGGATGCCCGGATAACCGCGTTGTTGCGAACACCAATGAACCTTCCCGTCCTCCGCGACGTACAGGTAGCGGGCGCCCGCACGACATTTCCAGTCGTTGGTCTGGCCGTGCATCAGGTTCTTCTGGAACAGCCAGTAGTTCAGGCTGTGCACCACGGACGGAGAGATCTTGGTGACCTGCGTGTAGGCGCGCAGCTGCTCCGAGCTGAGCGCCCTCAGCATGCCGCTGTGATCATGCAGCACGCCGACGGAATGCTGCAGACCGTACTTCGCCGCGGTCCTGGCCACCGTCACGACGTCCTGGGTGCGCTCGTTGGTGACGCCGAGCACGGAGTTCACGTTCACCTTGAAGCGCGCGTGCTTCGACAGCAACGCGAGCTTGCCTTCGACGGAAGCCAGGCTCTTCATCGACACCTCGTCGGGCTCGAGGTTGTCGATGCTGATCTGCATGCCCTGCAGGCCCGCGTCGTTGAGCCGCTCGATCCAGCTGCGGCTCAGTCGGAAGCCGTTGGTGATCATGGTGACGATCATTCCGTGCCCTCGGGCGGCCCGGATCGCCTGATCGAGATCGGGATGAAGCAGGGGCTCTCCGCCGGTGAAGGTGATCGAGGCGGTTCTCAGGGCAGCGAGGTGGTCGATCCAGGCGAGGAGATCCTGCAGCGGCACCGGAGGCGAGACGTTGTCATACTCGTTGCAGTAGCCGCATGAAAGATTGCAGCGGCGGGTGACGACGACCTGAGCCAGAAGCGGGTTGTAGCGCGAGCCGATCGCGCGCGCCAGGAAGCGTGCCCCGGAGGCGAGGCTTCCGGATCGTGCCGAGGTGGTGCTGCTGCTCATCGATGTTCGGGGATGCTCTGCATGAGGCGGGCGCCCTCAGTAGCACCTGTGGTCGCCGGAAGAAAGTTCGGGTGACGGATGCAGGCTCAGGCACGCGGTGGGGATGCTGCCCGAGGATGGCGGTGATCGGATCGGGCGCTGCCTCGCTTGCTTCTCGAGATCACGGCGTCGTAGAGCTGCTCCAGCGTCTCGCCTTGTCGGCGGAGGTCGAACCGGGTCTCGACGAAACGCCGTGCCTGGACGCCCATGCGAAGCCGCCGCGCCGGCTCGTCGAGCAGGTCGTTCATGCGCCTGGACAGCGCATCGACGTCCCGTTCCGGCACCAGGAACCCGGTCTGGCCGTCGATGACCCCCTCGGCGATTCCGCCGACCCGCGAGGCGACCACCGGCACGCCGGTGGCTGCGGCTTCGAGCAGCACCATGCCCAGGCCCTCGACCCTCCCCGTGATGGTGTGGACGCTGGGCAGCACCAGCATCGCGGCGCCGCGCATCCACTTGACGACCTGCGCATGCGGCAGCGCCCCGAGGAACCGCACGCGTCGCTCGAGCTGCAGCGTCCTGGTCAGCGCGTGCAGCGAGCGGCGCAACGGCCCGTCGCCGATGATGACCAGCTCGGAGCCGGGATGCCGATGCGCGAGGGCCTCGAACGCCCGTATCAGGTACTGCGTGCCCTTCATGTCCACCAGGCGGGCGACGTGGAGGATCGTCGGCGTCTCCTCGCTCGGGTCGCGTGGCTGGATCGCCTGGCAATCCACGCCGGTGTAATGGACGTGGGTCAGTTCCTCGGGGAACCCCATCGCCAGGACGCGGCCGCGAATGAACGACGAGACGCAGAGGAACAGATCTCCCTGCCGCGCCAGCCGGCGCCGGAACAGCGGATAGTTCGCCCAGGCCGGTGAGCAGAGCAGGGCGGCGGTGGACAGCGTCGCGTCGTAGCCGTGGAACGTGGTGATCAGCGGCACTCTCAGCCGCTTCGCGAGCGGCAGCGCATAGACGCCGTCGATGCCGAAATGCGCATGGATCAGTGACGGCCGATGATCTCCCAGCAGTTCCTGATAGGGTCGAGCGGTTCGCGTGAGCATCTGCCAGCCGATACGCGGCAGCGACCAGCGCGAGGCGAGATCCTGCAGGGCGAGCGACTGCGCTCCGACCGGCGGATCGCCGTAGCGCAGTCTTCCGAGATACAGGGGATGGTGGCGGCGCAGTTGCTGCGCCTGCTGCGTGATGAAGGGTTCCGATATCCTGAAAAGGTTCTGGCGGAAGATCGCGACCTGACGCACGCCTGCTCTCCGTCCGACGCTTCCATCCGTCATCGGGCGACCAGGACCTCGCGTCGCATCTGCAGGCGGAGCCGGGCACGAACACCTGCTCTCGAGAAGCACGATGCGTCAATATCATGCCAACGATGATGTCAAGGGCCGATCCGTGCATCGGCGGTCCGCCGACCGGCGCGTCCGACGCCGACGTCGCCACGAAGGCGGCAGAAACCACTGAAGACGCTGCGTTTCACGCTCGCACGCCGACGCTGCGTCGCTGTCGGCGGCACGGCTGGCCGCCGATTGGACTTCGAGGTAGCGCTCCTATAGCTTGCGCGGGCCGCGCTGCACTGCCATCAGGCCGAACCCGCATGACGATCCCCGCCCGACTCCATTTCTGCCTGATCGGAACCAGCCTGCCTTGGGCCTACGTGTTCGCCGTGCTTTCCGCCGCCGAACGCAGCGGGTTGGCCGAAATCATCGTGCATCATACCGATTCTCTCGAGGATGGTGAAGCGTTGCGTGCGCTGAAGGGGGCGCCGCGCGTGTGCCTGTCCGCGGTGGAGCCGGTGAGCTTCCTGACGCGGACGGGGAACATGCTCGGGCTCGGTGACGGGCTGGCGCTGCTCTACCGCGGGCTGCCGAGCCCGGTGATCCGATCGGACATCCTGCGGGTGGCGATCTTGTACGCCCACGGCGGGATCTATCTCGATCTGGATACCGTGACGGTCGCCTCGCTGCTTCCGCTGACCGGGGTGAGGCATTTCGTCGGCTCCGAGTTCATCGTCTGGCCGCAGTTCGTGCGGGTGTCGCGGTCACCCAAGGTATGGGCGCGTCATCTCGCCCTCGACCTGCTCCGCAAGGCATTGCGCAGGATGCCCGACGGCTGGCAGGCCTTCAGGAAGATCGAGAAGCTCTACTCGCGGCACGTCAACAACGCCGCGATGGGAGGCGAGGCGAGCTCCAGCCTGTTCTCGTCCTACCTGCACGCGATGCTCGACCTGTCGCCCGAACGCCAGGGCCAGCGCTACGCCCTGGGGCCGAAGCTGCTTCAGGAGGTGGTGCAGCAGCATCGGCCCGATGACCTGACCATCCAGGAGCCGCAGGTGTTCTACCCGCTGGCGCCGGAGATCTCCGAGCACTGGTTCCGCACCGTGCGCGTCGTGCGGCTGAACGAGGTGCTGTCGGCGGACACGCGCGTGGCGCACTGGTACGCCTCGGTCCGAACCAGGCCGCTGGTGGCCCAGATCAGCCCGCGATACGTGAGGGAACATCGAGGACGGCAATTGTACAGCGCACTGGTATGTTCATGTATTCGCGAGCTGCCAGAAGCGGCATGACCCGCACGACATGAAGTCAGTCAACAAGGCAGAAGGTGAGCAGTAATGGTCAAAGGCAAAATCCGGGTCGGGATCGTGGGTGTGGGAAACTGCGCCAGCGCGCTGATCCAGGGCATCCACTACTACACGCCCGAGCGCTGCCGCGAGGGCGTGGTAGGCCTGATGCACACGGAGATCGGCGGCTACCTGC
>CAXTNB010000039.1:8558-12714 GCA_964245385.1 uncultured Acetobacteraceae bacterium
GGTGCTGGACGGCATCTCCGAGCACATGGGTGATTACGCCGACGACCGCACGATGATCCGCTCGGAGGCGAGGGAGCTCACGAAGGCGGAGATCGTCGACGAGCTCAGGCGGAGCGGCACCGAGATCCTGCTGAACTACGTCCCGGTGGGATCGGAGGAAGCCGCGCGCTTCTACGCGGAATGCGCGCTGGAGGCGGGGGTCGCGTTCATCAACAACATGCCGGTGTTCCTCGCCAGCAACGAGGCGATCGCGCAGAAGTTCAGGGCACGCAACCTGCCGATCATCGGCGACGACATCAAGTCCCAGCTCGGTGCGACGATCGCGCATCGCGTGCTGACGGACCTGTTCGCCAAGCGCGGCGTCAAGCTGCTCAGGACCTACCAGTTGAACACGGGCGGCAACACCGACTTCCTGAACATGAAGAACCAGGAGCGCCTGATGTCGAAGAAGACATCGAAGACGGAGGCGGTGCAGTCGGTGGCCAAGAAGCGTATCGCGGACGACAACATCCATGTCGGGCCGAGCGACTACGTGCCGTGGCAGAACGACAACAAGGTCTGCTTCCTGAGGATGGAAGGGCATCTGTTCGGCGATACCCCGATGGAGCTGGAACTCAGGCTGTCGGTGGAAGACTCGCCCAATTCCGCGGGCGTGGTGATCGACATGATCCGGTGCTGCAAGCTGGCGCTGCAGAACGGCGTCGGAGGTGTCCTCGAGGGTCCGAGCGCCTATTTCTGCAAGCACCCGCCGCGGCAATTCACCGACGACGAGGCGTACAAGATGGTGGAAGCCTTCATACGCGCGCACACGGCGGAGCTCTATCCGATGCTCGAGGTGCCCGCCACCCTATGAAGTGTCTCATCGTCGCGGCCGGGCAGGGGGTCCGGCTGCGGGAGAAGCTCGAGCTCAAGCCCTTGATCCCGATCAGGGGCGTCCCGCTCATCGAGCACGTGATCGCGCGCGGCCGCCGCGCCGGCATCGATGAGTTCCTCGTCGTCAGCGGCTACCGAGGTCAGGAATTGCGTGAGGCGCTCGATGCGCTCTGCGCGCGGGACGGCGTTCCGATAACCCACGTCATCAACGACGAGTGGGATCGCTCCAACGGGATCTCCGTCCTCAAGGCCAAGCCGTACCTCGACCAGCCCTTCGTGCTGATGATGTGCGACCACATCGTCGATCCGGCGCTGCTCGGCAGCGTGATGCGGGCGCCGATCGAGCCGGGCCGCGTGATCCTGGCCGTCGACTTCAACATCGACGGCTCGATCAACGATCTGGAGGACGTCACGCGCGTGCGATGTTCGTCCAGCCGGATCGAGCATGTCGGCAAGCTGATCGACGATTTCAACGGCTTCGACACCGGCGTGTTCCTGTGCACGCCGATCATCTTCGACGCTCTGCAGGAGAGTCAGGCCGCCGGAGACGAGAGCATCTCCGGCGCCATGAACGTGCTCGCGCGTTGGGAAAGGGCGTACTTCCTCGACATCCAGAACAAGCTCTGGATCGACGTCGACGACGCCGTCGCCTTCGCCAAGGCCGAGAGGTTGCTCGCCTCGGGACGGCTGTGACGCGCGAACCTCGGCCCGGGATCCGAGCCGCGGACGACGTCGGGACCATCGCGCTGCCGGAGAATGCCGAGCCGGTCCGGCGGCGGCTGGAGATCGAGGAGACGACCAACCGCTATCTCATCCATCCGCTCGCGAACCGGCTGGCACGGCTGTTCGCACGGCTGCATATCCGGCCGAACAGCGTCTCCATCGCCGGCATGGTGTTCGGCGTGCTGGCCGGCGTCGCGTACTACCAGTACCGGGACTTCCGGTTCGCGCTCGGCGGCTTCTGCCTCATGGTCGCCTGGCACGTCATGGATGGCGCCGACGGACAGCTCGCCCGTCTGACACAGTCCCAGTCGCAGTCCGGCAAGGTGCTCGACGGGATCTGTGACTACGTGACGTTCATCGCCGTCTACCTCGCCCTAGGACTGGCGCTGAGCCCGCAGTACGGCTACCGCGTGTGGGTCCTGATCCTGCTGTCCGGCGCCTGCCATGCCGTCCAGTCCGCCGTGTACGAGGTGCAGCGGCAGGATTACGATTTCTGGGGCTGGGGTCGGAAGTCCGCGGAGCTGTCGGACCTGCGGGGTCGGCCCGCGAAGCCGAGGATCGCGGACCGGCTGCACCGGCTCTACGAGGAGGTCCAGCTGGCCGCCGCCGGCCTCGACCTGCGATCCCGACGCAGCCTGACCGAGATCCTGGAACGCCAGCCGCATCGGGCGAGCTCGATCCGCCGGCTATACCGCGATCGCTTCGCGCCGGCGACGCGCCGGTGGTCGGTGATGTCGGCGAACTATCGCACCCTCGGCCTGTTCGTCGCCGCCGGCCTCGGAGCGCCGCTCCTGTATTTCGGCTTCGAGGTCATCGGCCTGAGCGCGATCCTGATGGTTCTTCTGCGGAGGCAGCGTCATCGCTGGGTCTCGTTCCTGACCGAGGTGGCCGGGATCACGTGACGGAGCCTGCCGAGGACCTTCCGCGATGCGCGCTGCGGAACAGGGCGATCGCCAGGACCATCACCAGGATCGAGGGCGCCAGTGCCGTGACGGCGGGACTGACGTCGAGCAGCAGACCCAGATGGCCGAGGATCTGCTGACCGAGCGAGAACACGATGCCGAAACTCGCGCCGCCCGCGAGGTACTGCCCGGTGTTCTGTGCCCGCGTCGATCCGAACACGAAAGGGGCCACGATCATGATCATGGCGATCATCGAGAACGGGATGCTGGCCTTCGCCCACAGCTCCTGTTCGTAGCGGGTGGCCTTCTGGTGCCGGCGCTGCAGAGTGCGGACGTACTGGTACAGCGCGCTCGGCGGAATGCTCTCCAGGGGAAGCATCAGGAACCGTATCTGCTGGATCGGCACGAAGCAGCGCCAGGACAGCGAGGCGAGGCGGTCCGTCTTCAGCTGCGACGACTCGACGCGTCTCCTCGACACGCTCCTGAGCAGCCACAGGCCGTCCGGACGGACGTCGGCCTGCTCCGCATGGACGATGCTGCGCAAGCTTCCGTCCGTCTCGAAGGTGTAGAGATCGATGCCGACCGGGACCTGTCCGCCGCGCAGCCGCTGCACGTTGAGATATTGATGGTCGCTCTGCGCCCAGAAGCCGCCGTCGGCATGGAAGGACGTCGACGACGACAGGGCGAGGGTGCGCTGCTCCTGTGCCAGCCGTTGAGCGGGCGGGATGACGAACTCCGCGGTCAGGAACAGCACCGTGATGATGGGCAAGATCAGCCTGAGGACCGATCCGACGATACGCGTCTCCGAGACGCCGAGACTCAGCATCGCGGTGAGCTCGGAGTTCCTCGCCAGGGTGCCGAGGGTGAGCAGGCAGCCCAGCAGCATCGAGACCGGCGTCACCTGCAGCAGTCGCGACGGCGCGGTCAGCAGCACGTAGACCAGAGCGTCCGTGACGCTGTACCGTCCCTGACCGACATAGGCGAGCTGCTCGACGAACTCCAGCAGGCTGAACAGTCCCGTCAGCGCCACCGCCACCCAGACGAAGGCTCGGAAGGCGGCGAACGCCACGTAACGCCTGACCAGGATCATGGCCATCCGTCGGCGGCGCAGGCGGAGGCGGCGAGGGTCGGCCGCCGGCGCGTTCCTGTCATGTGCGTCCGCGTCTGAGCGCGAGCTTCGGCCCGTAGGTGGTGGAGAGCAGGAGCAAGGCGAGCAGCCCCGGAGCCCACCAGATACCGGGGAACCGGGGCATCACCCCGTGCTGGACCCAGGTTCGCGCCGAGGTGCAGAGCAGGTAGTAGCCGAAATACACGATCAGTGCCGTGCCGAACCTCGAGTACTTGCCTTGCCGTGGCCTGGTGCGGCTCAGCGGTATGCCGAGCATCCCGAGCAGCAGCGTCGAGAGCGGGGTCGATAGCCGCCATTGCAGTTCGGCGGTGTCTTCCGCGGAGCCGGAGGCGGCGAGGTGCACGCTGCTGGCGGCGACGGCGCTGTATCCGAGAGGATCGCTGTCCCGGCCTTGCGGAAACACCGTCAGCCCGTTGGCGTGCACCGCCTGATCGGGCTGTCCTCTGTCACGGTCGGTCTCGTAGATGTAGGCGTCGCTCATGTAGACTTCCGGATCGAGGTCCGGCCCGGTCCGCGCGACCTTGTAGGC
>CAXTNB010000040.1:0-12592 GCA_964245385.1 uncultured Acetobacteraceae bacterium
GGCGTCGACAAGATGATCTACATGCGCTCGGCCAGCGGCAACGACGGCTCGTACGCGCTGACCGTCAGCTTCCTGCTCGGCACCAACCCCGACATCAACACCGTCAACGTGCTCAACCGGGTGCAGACGGCGAACGCGGAGCTGCCGAGCACGGTGCAGCAGGAGGGGCTGACGGTGCAGAAGCGCTCGTCGGCGATCCTGATGTTCGTGAACTTCTACAGCCCGAGCGGCAAGTTCGACCCGCTGTTCATCGCCAACTACATGACGATCAACATCATCGACGAGGTGTCGCGCACCACCGGCGTCGGCCAGGCCTCGCTGCTGTCGCGGCAGAAATACTCGATGCGGGTCTGGTTCGACAACAAGCGGCTGGTGCAGCTCGGCCTGTCGCCGGGCGACATCAACAACGCGATCCAGGCGCAGAACACGGTGGCCGCGGTGGGACGCATCGGCGCGCGCCCCGCCGGCCCCGACCAGCAGTACCAGCTCAACGTGCAGACCCAGGGGCGGCTGGTGAAGCCCGAGCAGTTCGGCCAGATCGTGATACGCGCCAACCCGGACGGCTCCACCCTGCGGCTGAAGGACATCGCGCGGATCGAGCTCGGCGCGCAGACGCTGGATTCAGAGTCGCGCTTCGACGAGAAGCCGTCGGTGGCGCTGGCGATCTACCTGGCACCGGGGGCGAACGCGCTCAACACCGCGACCTCGATCAAGGGGCTGCTCGAGCGGCTGTCGCACCGCTTCCCGCAGGGGCTGGTCTACAACGTCACCTACGACAGCACCGACTTCGTGCACGACACGGTCTCGGAGGTGCTCAAGACGATCTTCGAGGCGTTCGTGCTCGTGGTCATCGTCGTGTTCCTGTTCCTGGGCAGCGTGCGGGCGACGATCATCCCCACCGTGGCGGTGCCGGTCAGCCTGATCGGCGCCTTCGCCGGCATGGTGTCGCTGGGCTTCTCGGCCAACACGGTGTCGCTGCTGGCGATGGTGCTGGCGATCGGCATCGTCGTCGACGACGCGATCGTGGTGGTGGAGAACGTCGAGCGCGTGATGGAGGAGGAGCCGGAGCTGCCGCCCAAGGAGGCGGCGCGCAAGGCGATGCAGCAGATCACCGGCCCGATCATCGCCATCACCCTGGTGCTGCTCTCGGTGTTCGTGCCGATCGCCTTCATCCCCGGCCTGTCCGGCGTGCTGTTCCAGCAGTTCGCGGTCACCATCTGCATCGCCATGCTGATCTCCGCACTGAACGCGCTGACGCTGTCGCCGGCGCTGTGCGGCGTGTTCCTGCGCCATACCGGGCCGCGGCGCGGCATCATGGGGCGGGTGCTGAACGGCATCGACAGGACGCGCAACGGCTATTCCTCCCTCGTCAACCGGCTGCTGCGCTTCGCGCTGGGTGGCGTGCTGGTGGTGCTGCTGTGCGCGTTCGGCATCTTCGTGATCCAGGGCTCGCTGCCGCTGGGCTTCCTGCCCGAGGAGGACCAGGGCGGCTTCTTCACCAACGTGCAGCTGCCCGACGGCGCGTCGGTCGCGCGCACCAGCCAGGTGGTCAGCCAGGTCGAGAAGATGGAGCGCGCGCTGCCGGGGGCGCTGCACACCTTCGCGGTGATCGGCTACTCGTTCCTGGACACCGTGCAGGAGCCGAACGTCGGCTTCACCTTCACGCGGCTGAAGCCGTTCGCGCAGCGCACCGCCGCCGACACGCACGTGCAGGCGCTGCTCGGCCGCGTGTTCGGCGAGGCGCAGGGGATACGCGCGGCGACGGTGTTCCCGTTCAACCTGCCGCCGATCATCGGCCTGTCACCGGGCGGCGGCTTCGAGTACGAGCTCGAGGGCCTGCAGGGACAGGATCCGCAGCAGCTCGGCAGCGCCATGCTGGGACTGATCGCGGCGGCGAACAGCGACAGGAACCTGTCGCGGGTGTTCTCCACCTTCACCGCCACCAACCCCTCGATCTACCTCGACATCGACCGCACCAAGGCGCAGGCGCTGGGGGTGAACGTGAACGACATCTTCACCGCGCTGCAGACCACGCTGGGCAGCGTCTACGTCAACGACTTCAACCTGTTCGGCCGGGTCTGGCAGGTCAACGTGCAGGCCGAGGCGCGCGACCGCTCCAGGATCGACGACCTGTGGGGGATCTACGTGCGCAACAGCACCGGCGGCACCGTGCCGCTGCGCTCGCTCGCCTCGATCAAGATCATCACCGGGCCGCAGGCGATCACGCGCTACAACAACTACCGCGCGATCACCATCAACGGCGGGCCGTCGCCGGGGACCTCGTCGGGCACCGCGCTGGCGACGATGAGCGCCATCTCGGGCAGGACGCTGCAGACCGGCTACGACTACGAGTGGACCAGCACCGCCTACCAGGAGGTGCAGGCCAGCGGCAAGACCGGGATCATCCTGGCGATGGCGCTGCTGTTCGCCTACCTGTTCCTGGTCGGGCTGTACGAGAGCTGGATCATCCCGATCCCGGTGCTGCTGTCGGTCGCGGTCGGCGTGCTGGGGGCGATGATCGGCATACGCATCGCCGGGCTGTCGCTCGACCTTTACGCGCAGATCGGGCTGGTGGTGCTGATCGCGCTGTCGGCGAAGAACGGCATCCTGATCGTCGAGTTCGCCAAGGAGCGGCGCGAGGCCGGCGAGACCATACGCGAGGCGGCGCGGCAGGGCGCGCACATGCGGTTCCGCGCGGTGATGATGACGTCGTTCGCCTTCATCCTCGGCCTGGTGCCGCTGGTGACCGCGACCGGTGCGGCGGCGTTGAGCCGCAGGGACGTCGGCACCCCGGTGTTCGCCGGCATGCTGGCGGCGAGCGGCGTCGGCATCTTCATCATCCCGATGCTGTACGTGACCTTCCAGACCGTGCGCGAGTGGTTCCATCGCAGGCTGGGCATCGCCCTGCCGCATCAGCAGCAGCCTTCCGGCGAAACCCGGTCCTGAGCGGGCCGCGGCGGCGCCTCCGCGGTTTTCCGGCGCGGCCCGGATCGAGCTTTCGTGATCATCCGGCGGTCGTATGGTGATGGCTTCCGGCGGGAGCGACGCGTTTCATGCTCAAAGCGTTGTCATGACGTGCGGGCCCTGCTGGCCCGCCGAGCCATTCGTGCTGACATCCCACAACGATCGGCACGCTGGCCGGTCTGTTCGACGACGGAGAGCGGTTTCATGCGTTCCATGGCGGATCATTTCGCGCGGTGTGCGTTCGTCGCGGCGCCGGACAGCGGCGGCAACCCGACCGGCGGCATCGATCAGCTCTGCATCAACACCATACGCACGCTCTCGATGGACGCCGTGCAGAAGGCCAAGTCCGGGCATCCCGGCACGCCGATGGGACTGGCGCCGGTGGCCTACACGCTGTGGCAGAACGTGCTGCGCTACGACCCGGCGGAGCCGCGCTGGCCCGGCCGCGACCGCTTCGTGCTGTCGGTCGGGCACGCCTCGATGCTGCTCTACTCGCTGATCTACCTCGCCGGGGTGCGTGAGGTGAACGAGGGCGGCGAGGAGGGTGCCCCCTCGCTGTCGATCGCCGACCTGCAGCAGTTCCGCCAGATGAGCAGCAAGACGCCCGGCCATCCCGAATACCGCTTCACCTCCGGGGTGGAGACCACGACCGGGCCTCTCGGGCAGGGCTGCGGCAACTCGGTCGGCATGGCGATCGCCGAGCGCTGGATGGCGCAGCGCTACAACAAGCCGGGCTTCGCGCTGTTCGACTACCACGTCTACGTGCTGTGCGGCGACGGCGACATGATGGAGGGGGTGTCGAGCGAGGCGGCCTCCGTCGCCGGCCATCTCGGCCTGTCCAACCTGACCTGGATCTACGACAGCAACCAGATCAGCATCGAGGGCTCGACCGAGCTCGCCTTCATCGAGAACACGCACAAGCGCTTCGAGGCCTATGGCTGGGCGGTGTCGGAGGTGCCGGACGCCAACGACACGGCGCTGATCGAGCAGCGGCTCGAGGAGGCGCGCGCGGTCACCGACCGGCCGAGCATGATCGTGGTGCACAGCCAGATCGGCTACGGCGCGCCGCACAAGGCCGGCACCAAGGAGGCGCACGGCGAGCCGCTCGGCGACGACGAGATCCGCGGCGCCAAGCGCGCCTACGGCTTTCCCGAGGACAAGCAGTTCTACGTGCCCGACGGGGTGATGCAGAACTTCGCCGCCGGCATCGGCCAGCGCGGCGCCAGGCTGAGTGCCGAGTGGTACGCGCTGTTCGACCGCTACCGGGCGGAATATCCGGAGCTCGCGGCCGAGCTCGACATGATCAACCAGCACACGCTGCCCGACGGCTGGGACAAGGAGATCCCGACCTTCGAGCCGAGCGAGAAGGGCGTCGCCTCGCGCGAGAGCTCCGGCAAGGTGCTGAACGCGATCGCGCCGAACCTGCCCTGGCTGATCGGCGGCGCGGCCGACCTGTCGCCCTCGACCAAGACCAACCTGACCTTCCAGGGTGCCGGCAGCTTCGAGCGCGACAGCTACGGCGGCCGCAACCTGCATTTCGGCGTGCGCGAGCACGCGATGGGCTCGATCTCCAACGGCATCGCGCTGTCGGGGATACGGCCGTACTGCTCGGGCTTCCTGATCTTCATGGACTACATGAAGCCGCCGATCCGGCTGTCGGCGATCATGGAGCTGCCGGTGCTCTACATCTTCACGCACGACAGCATCGGCGTCGGCGAGGACGGGCCGACGCACCAGCCGATCGAGCAGCTGGCGCAGCTGCGGGCGACGCCCGGGCTGCTGACGATACGGCCGGGCGACGCCAACGAGGTGGCCGAGGCCTGGCGCCTGGTGCTGCCGCTCAAGGAGCAGCCGGCGGCGCTGATCCTCAGCCGCCAGCCGATGCCGACCCTGGACCGCAGCAAGTACGCCCCGGCCTCGGGGCTGGCGAAGGGCGCCTACGTGCTCGCCGACAGCGACGGCACGCCCGACGTCATCCTGATGGCGACCGGCACCGAGGTCGGCATGGCGGTGTCGGCCTACGAGACGCTGAAGGCCGAGGGCGTCAAGGCGCGCGTGGTGTCGATGCCGTGCTGGGAGCTGTTCGAGCAGCAGAGCCAGGAATATCGCGACGCCGTGCTGCCGCCGTCGGTGACCGGCCGGGTGGTGATCGAGCAGGCGGCCGCACTCGGCTGGGATCGCTACGCCGGGGCCACCGGCAGCATGATCGTGATGCGCACCTTCGGCGCCTCGGCGCCGTTGGGTGCTCTGCTGGAGAAATTCGGTTTCACGCCGGAGAAGGTGCTGGACGCCGCGCGCAAGCAGGCCAGGCAGGCGGCTTGAGCGGTCGGCACGAGCATACGGCCTCCGGGTCGGCATAGGAGCTGGACATGAACGTAGTGCAGAAGACGCCCGGTGCCGCGGTCGCGGCGAACCCGTTGCAGGCGCTGGAGCAGTTCAAGCAGTCGCCCTGGCTGGACTTCATCCAGCGCTCCTTCGTGCTCGAGGGCAAGCTGGAGGCGCTGGTGCGCGATGACGGCCTGCGCGGGGTGACCTCGAACCCGTCGATCTTCGAGAAGGCGATGGGCCACGGCACCGACTACGACGACCAGTTCAAGCACCTAGCGGCGGACCGCAACGCCACCGTGAGCGCGCTCTACGAGACGATGGCGATCGACGACATACGCGCCGCCGCCGCCGTGCTGAAGCCGGTCTGGGACCGGACCGAGGGGCTGGACGGCTACGTCAGCCTGGAGGTGTCGCCGTACCTGGGTCTGCGCACCGAGGAGACCATCGCCGAGGCGCGTCGGCTGTGGCAGGCGGTCGAGCGTCCGAACCTGATGGTCAAGGTGCCGGGCACCGATCCGGGGGTGCCGGCGATACGCACGCTGATCTCCGAGGGCATCAACATCAACGTCACGCTGCTGTTCTCGATCGACGCCTACCGCAAGGTGCTGGAGGCCTACATCCAGGGCCTCGAGACGCGGCACGGCCAGGGCCAGGACATCAGCCACATCGCCAGCGTCGCCTCGTTCTTCGTCAGCCGCATCGACGGTCTGATCGACAAGGAGATCGACGCGCGGCTGACCAAGGGCGACCCGGAATCGGCGGCGCTGCGGTCGCTGCGCGGCAAGGTCGCGATCGCCAACGCCAAGCTCGCCTACCAGCACTACCTCGAGGTGTCGCAGAGCGAGCGCTGGCAGGCGCTGCGGCGCGCCGGCGCCAACCCGCAGCGGCTGCTGTGGGCCAGCACCGGCACCAAGGACAAGGCGTACAGCGACGTGCTCTACGTCGAGGAGCTGGTGGGAGCGGACACCGTCAACACCATGCCGCCGGCGACGATGGACGCCTTCCGCGACCACGGCACGCCGCGCGACGCGTTGCTCGAGGACGTCGAGGGCGCCAGGCACGTGCTGGCAGAGGCCGATCGGCTGGGGCTGGACCTGCCCGGCGTCACCGCCAGGCTGGTGGTCGAGGGGGTGCAGTCCTTCTCGGACTCGTTCGACCAGCTGCTCGGCGCGGTGGCGGCCAAGCAGGCGACGCTCGCCGGCGACCGGCTGACGCGCACCGAGATCAGCCTGCCGCACGAGCTCGACGAGGCGTACAAGGCGAGCCTCGAGAGCTGGCGCAAGGACGGCACGGTGCGCAAGATCTGGGAGCGCGACGCCTCGGTCTGGACCGGCAAGGACGAGGGCAAATGGCTGGCCTGGCTCGACCTCATCGACGCGCGCCTCGCCGGGCTCGACGAGCTCACCGGCTTCCAGCGGGCAGTGCAGGAGGGCGGGTTCTCGCACGTGCTGCTGCTCGGCATGGGCGGCTCCAGCCTCGGGCCGGAGGTGCTGGCCGAGACCTTCGGCAAGCGCGGCGGCTACCCCGAGCTGCTGGTGCTCGACAGCACCGATCCGCAGCAGGTGACGGCGTTCGAGCGTCGCGTCGATCTCGCCCGCACGCTGGTGATCGTGTCGTCGAAGTCCGGCGGCACGCTCGAGCCCAACATCCTGAAGGCGTACTTCTTCGACAAGATGCAGCAGGCCGTCGGCGCCGAGCAGGCGGGCCGGCACTTCGTCGCCGTCACCGATCCGGGCTCGCACATGGAGGAGGTCGCCAAGCGCGACGGCTTCTGGAAGATCTTCTACGGCGACAAGGGGATCGGCGGCCGCTACTCGGTGCTGTCGAACTTCGGGCTGGTGCCGGCGGCGGCAGCCGGCATCGACCTGCAGGAGTTCCTCGAGGCCGGCCAGCGCATGGCCTATGCCTGCGGCTCCGGCTCGCCGCCGCTGCAGAACCCCGGCGTGCAGCTCGGCACGGTGCTGGGCGTCGCCGCCAAGCACGGCCGCGACAAGGTGACGATCGTGGCCTCGCCCGGGATCGCCGACATGGGCGCCTGGCTCGAGCAGCTGATGGCGGAGTCCACCGGCAAGGACGGGCACGGGCTGATCCCGGTGGACGGCGAGACGCTGGCCTCGCCGGAGCATTACGGTGCGGATCGGGTGTTCGCCTACCTGCGCCTGACCGACGCGCCGGATGCCGCCCAGGACGCGGCGGTGGCGGCGCTGAAGCAGGCGGGCCAGCCGGTGGTGACGATCTCGCTGTCGTCGCCGCTGCAGATCGTCCAGGAGTTCTTCCGCTGGGAGTTCGCGACCGCGGTCGCCGGCGCCATCATCGGCATCGACGCCTTCGACCAGCCCGACGTGGAGGCGAGCAAGGTCGCCACCCGCAAGCTGACCGACGCCTACAACCAGAGCGGCACCCTGCCGGCCGAGCAGCCGTTCGGCAGCGACGGCGATTTCAGCTTCTTCGCCGACCAGGGCAACGCCGCCGCCCTCAGGGGCGGCTCGCTGGAGGCGGTGCTGCGGGCGCACTTCGCGCGCGCGCAGGCGGGCGACTACGTGGCGCTGCTGGCCTACGTGCAGCGCGACCCGGAGACCCGCCACTGGATCCAGACCGCGCGTCTGGCGATACGCGACGCCAAGCACCTGGCGACCTGCGCCGAGTTCGGCCCGCGCTTCCTGCACTCCACCGGGCAGGCCTACAAGGGCGGCCCCAACAGCGGCGTGTTCCTGCAGATCACCGCCGACGACGCGGCGGACGTCGCGGTGCCGGGCGAGAAGTACACCTTCGGCGTGGTCAAGGCGGCGCAGGCGCGCGGCGACTTCGACGTGCTGGCCGAGCGCGGCCGGCGGGCGCTGCGGGTGCACGTCAAGGGCGACCTCAAGGCGGGCCTGGAGCGGCTGGGCGGCGCGATCGCCGGCGCGCTGTAGCCGGGGCGGCGGGGGCGTCCCTCGCTCGCCGTCATGGAGCCCCGGCCGCTACGCCGGTCGCCCGCGGGCGAGGCGTGGCGCGTCGGGGCGGTGGCTTCGCCTGTCGATGGGCCTGCCAATGGAGAGACAGAATGCAGATCGGCGTAGTTGGCCTCGGCCGCATGGGCGGCAACATCTCGGTGCGGCTGTCGCGGCACGGGCACCAGGTCGTGCTTTACGACCACGATCCGGCCGTGACGACGAAGGTGCAGGGACGCGCCGAGCACAGCGTCGTGGCGAGCGGCCTCGAGGACATGGTGAGCAAGCTGTCCGCGCCGAAGGTGGTCTGGGTGATGCTGCCCGCGGGCGCCATCACCGAGCAGGCGGTGGAGGCGCTGAGTCGGGTGATGTCGGAGGGCGACATCATCATCGACGGCGGCAACAGCTTCTACAAGGACGACATACGCCGCGCCAGGACGCTGCGCGAGAAGGGCATACACTACGTCGATGTCGGCACCTCGGGCGGCGTCTGGGGCCTGGAGCGCGGCTACTGCATGATGATCGGCGGCGCCAGGCAGGCCTTCGAGCAGATCGACCCGATCCTGGCGGCACTGGCGCCGGGACCCGGCGACGTCGGGCGCACGCCCGGGCGCGACGCCTCGCTCGACCCGCGCGCCGAGCAGGGCTACCTGCATTGCGGGCCGGCCGGCTCCGGGCACTTCGTCAAGATGGTGCATAACGGCATCGAGTACGGCCTGATGGAGGCGCTCGCCGAGGGCTTCGACGTGATGCGCAACAAGAGCTCGCACGACCTGCCCGAGGAGGAGCGCTTCGAGCTGAACATGGCCGACATCGCCGAGGTCTGGCGACGCGGCAGCGTGGTGTCGTCGTGGCTGCTCGACCTGTGCGCCTCGGCGCTGGCGAAGAACGTGAGCCTGTCGGACTATACCGGGCAGGTCGCGGATTCCGGCGAGGGACGTTGGACCATCGAGGCGGCGATCGAGGAGGCGGTGCCGGTGCCGGTGCTGACCGCGGCGCTGTTCACGCGCTTCCGCAGCCGCACCGACAACAACTACGGCGAGAAGCTGCTGTCGGCGATGCGCTTCCAGTTCGGCGGCCATATCGAGCAGCACATGACGGAGAAGAAGCACGGCGGCGAGGTGTCGGAGGTCAAGGGCTGAGGCATGGACGCGCGCACCGACGCGGTCGGGGAGCTGCAGCAGGACGACGACGATGCCGGGCGGCCGAGGCGCAGCCCGCCCTGCCGCATGGTCATCTTCGGCGGCGGCGGCGACCTGACGCGCCGGCTGCTGATGCCGGCGATCTACAACCTGGCGTGCAGCGGGCTGCTGGACGAGAGCTTCTCGATCGTCGCGGTGGACTGGGCCGACCTGAGCACCGAGGCGCTGCGGGCGCAGCTCGACGGCACCATGCGCGAGTTCGTGGCCCTGCGCAAAGCCAGCGCGGCGACGCTGCAGGAGGAGGCCTGGGCCTGGCTGAACCAGCGCGTCACCTACCTGCGCGGCAGCTTCGACGATCCGCAGACGTACCGGCAGCTGGCCACCGGCTGCGGCCCCGGCAACTGCGTGTTCTACCTCGCGGTGGCGGCGCGGTTCTTCGGCACCATCGTCTCGCAGCTCGACGCGGCGGGGCTGACCCACGAGACCGAGCAGAGCTTCCGGCGCGTGGTGGTGGAGAAGCCGTTCGGCTCCGACCTCGCCTCGGCCCGCGCGCTGAACGTCAAGCTGGCGGCGTCGCTGGCGGAGAGCCAGATCTACCGGATCGACCACTACCTGGGCAAGGAGACGGTGCAGAACATCCTGGCGCTGAGATTCTCCAACGGCTTCTTCGAGCCGCTGTGGAACCGCCAGAACATCGACCACGTGCAGATCACCGCGGCCGAGACGGTGGGGGTGGAGAAGCGCGGCCGCTTCTACGAGGGCACCGGCGCGCTGCGCGACATGGTGCCCAACCACATCATGCAGCTGCTGGCGATGGTGGCGATGGAGGCGCCGACCTCGTTCGACGCCGACGCGGTGCGCGACGAGAAGTCCAAGGTGCTGGCGGCGATCCATCAGCTGGACGGGCGCGACGCGGTGCGCGGGCAGTACACCGCCGGCATGATCGCGGGAAGGCCCTATCCCGGCTACCGCGAGGAGCCGGACGTGGCGCCGGAGTCCGGCACCGAGACCTTCACCGCGCTGAAGCTCAACATCGACAACTGGCGCTGGGCCGGGGTGCCGTTCTACCTGCGCACCGGCAAGCGGCTGACCCAGCGCAAGACCGAGATCGCGGTGCACTTCAAGCAGGCGCCGTACGCGCTGTTCCGCGACACGCCGGTGGACAAGCTGACGCCCAACATCATGGTGCTGCAGATCCAGCCGAGCGAGGGCGTCACGATGCAGTTCTCGGCCAAGATGCCCGGGCCGGTGGTCAAGCTGGGCGGCGTGCGGATGAAGTTCGACTACGCCGACTGGTTCCAGGAGGGGCCGAGCACCGGCTACGAGACGCTGATCTACGACTGCCTGATCGGCGACGCGACGCTGTTCCAGCGCGCCGACAACATCGAGGCCGGCTGGCGGGTGGTGCAGCCCGCACTCGACGCCTGGGGTGCCGGCCTCGGCGAGCTGTGCTTCTACGCCGCCGGCAAGCCCGGGCCGGACGAGGCGGACGCGCTGCTGACCCGCGACGGGCGGCACTGGCTGAGGCTGACCGCATGAGCGGGCTGCACGCCCCGAGCCGGAACTCGGCGCGCAGCGACGCCAGCGAGCGGATCCGGCTGCTGGTCTCCGACATCGACGGCACGCTGGTGACCAGCACCAAGCAGGTGACGCCGCGCGCGCTGGCGGCGGTGCGTCGGCTGCGCGAGGCCTCGATCCAGCTCGCCCTGGTCAGCAGCCGCCCGGCGCGCGGCATGGACATGTTCATCGCCCCGCTCGGCCTCGACACGCCGCGCGCGGGGCTGAACGGCGGCGAGATCCTGGCACCCGACGGCACCGTGCTGGCGCAGCTGGCGCTCGACGCCGACGTGGCGCGTCGGGTGGTGGAGGCGCTCGGCGAGCACGGCGTCGAGCCCTGGGTGTTCGCCGGCGGCGACTGGCTGGTGCTGGACGGGCCTGGACGACAGGCCGGGGGCGCCTACGTCGAGAAGGAGCGGCGCGCGGTGGGCATCGAGCCGATCGCGGTGCCGAGCTTCGAGGGCCACTACCACCGGATCGGCAAGATCATGGGATCGACCGCCGACTACCACCTGCTGGAGCGGGTGGAGATCAACCTGCAGACCATGCTGGGCGACCGGGTCAACGCGCATCGCTCGCAGGCCTACTACCTCGACGTGACGCATCCCGACGCCAACAAGGGCAATGCGGCACTGCGCCTGGCGGAGCTGCTCGGGGTGCCCGCGGACGAGATGGCCTGCATCGGCGACATGGGCAACGACATCGCCATGCTCGACGTCGCCGGGCTGGCGATCGCGATGGGCAACGGCACCGCGGAGGTGCAGGAGGCGGCGCACTACGTGACCGACAGCAACGAGCAGGAGGGCTGGGCGCTGGCCGTGGAGCAGCTGCTGCTGCCGCGCGGCCGGGACGCCGAAGCGGGAGCGAGACGATGAGCGCAGAACCGATCGCGCTGGTGCTGGCGGACGTCGACGGCACGCTGGTGACCAAGGAGAAGATCCTGACCGAGCGCGCCGTCCGCGCGGTGCGGGCGCTGCGGCAGCGCGGGATACGCTTCGCCATCACCAGCGGGCGGCCGCCGAAGGGCATGGAGATGATCATCGCCCCGCTCGAGATCAGCGAGCCGATCGCGGGCTTCAACGGCGGCATGTTCGTCCAGCCCGACCTGTCGATCATCGAAGCGAGGACGCTGCCGCGCGAGGTGGCGGAGCGCACCGTGTCGCTGCTGCGCGAGCACGGGGTGGACGTCTGGGTCTATAGCGGCGAGGACTGGCTGGTGCCGGACGCCAAGGGGCCGCACGTGGCGCGCGAGGAGTGGACGGTGAAGTTCCCGCCCAAGGTCGCCGCCGATTTCGGCGCGGCACTGGACAGCGCGGTCAAGATCGTCGGCGTCAGCGACGATCTCGAGCTGATGGTGCGTTGCGAGAAGGAGGTGCAGGCGGCACTCGGCGACAGCGCCTCGGCGGCACGCTCGCAGCCGTACTACCTCGACGTGACCCACCCGCACGCCAACAAGGGGGACGTGCTGCAGTGGCTGTCGCAGCGGCTGGGCATCGCGCCGGGCGCGATCGCCACCCTCGGCGACCAGCCCAACGACGTGCTGATGTTCCGGCGCGGCGGCCTGTCGATCGCGATGGGCCAGGCCGGCGACGAGGTCAAGGCGGCCGCGACCCACGTCAGCGACTCCTCCGAGCAGGAGGGCTTCGCCAAGGGGATCGAGCGCTTCGTGCT
>CAXTNB010000041.1:0-12564 GCA_964245385.1 uncultured Acetobacteraceae bacterium
CGCTGTCGTCGCCGTCGGTGGCGATCACCCCGTCGGCGACGTGGCGCAGCCGGTTGTCCACCGCCTCGAGCACCCCCCAGCCGGTGAAGCGCAGGCCGGGATCGATGCCGACGATCCGGGTCATGCAGGCGTCAGGCGGAGAGCCTCTCGGCGAGCTCGTCCGGCAGGTCGAAGTTGGCGTAGACGGCCTGCACGTCGTCGTTCTCCTCGAGCGCCTCGATCAGCTTCAGCACCGTGATGCCGCGATCCTCGTCCAGAGTCACCAGCAGAGTGGCGCGCCAGTCGAGCTTGGCCGCCTCCGGGGCGCCGAAGCGCGCTTCCAGCGCGTCGCGCACCGCGAAGAACGACTCGACGCCGCAGGTCACCTGGTGGTGCTCCGCCCCGCTCTCGACGTCGTCGGCGCCGGCCTCGATCGCGGCCTCCAGCATCTCGTCCTCCGACGCCGCGGCGGCGGGGAAGCTCACCACGCCGAGCCGGGTGAACAGGAACGACACCGAGTTGGTCTCGCCCAGCGTGCCGCCATGCTTGGAGAAGGCGGCGCGCACGTCCGAGGCGGTGCGGTTGCGGTTGTCGGTCAGCGCCTCGACGATCACCGCGACCCCCGCCGGCCCGTAGCCCTCGTAGCGCACCTCGGCGTAGTCCTCGCCGCCGCCGGCGCCGGCGGCCTTGCGCACGGCGCGGTCGATCGTGTCCTTGGGCATGTTGATCTCGCGCGCGGCCGAGAGTGCCGCGCGCAGGCGCGGGTTGGACGCGGCGTCCGGCAGCCCCGAGCGCGCCGCCACCGTGATCTCGCGTATCACCTTGGCGAACTGCCGCGCCCGCCGCGCGTCCTGCGCACCCTTGCGGTGCATGATGTTCTTGAACTGCGAGTGCCCGGCCATGGCTGCACCCGGCGCGGCGGCTAGGCCGCCCTGCCGTGGCAGTGCTTGAACTTGCGCCCGGAGCCGCACGGGCAGGCGGCGTTGCGCGGCGTGTCGGCGAACGGCGCCAGCCGGGTCTCGGACGGCTCGCTGACCTCGGCCAGCAGCGCCTCGCCGCTGCCGGCCAGCTCCATCGCCGGCGCCCGCGAGGCCACCGCGGCCTGCCGCGGATCGAAGCCGAGCGGCGGATCGAAGGCGGCCACCGGCTCCGGCGGCGGCATCAGCTCGACGCGCGCCAGCATCGCGGTCACGCGCTCGCGCATCTCGTCGAGCATGACGTGGAACAGCTTGAAGGCCTCGCGCTTGTACTCGTTCAGCGGATCCTTCTGCGCGTAGGCGCGCAGGCCGATGCCCTGGCGCAGCTGGTCGAGCAGCAGCAGGTGCTCCTTCCACACCGCGTCCAGCGTGGTCAGCAGCAGCTGCTTCTCTATGTACTGCATGACGTCGGCGCCGAAGGCGGCGGTCTTCGCCGCCATCGCCGCGTCCGCCGCCTGCAGCACGCGCTCGGTCACCGACTGCGCGTCCATGCCGTCCTCGCGCGCCCACTCCGCGACCGGCAGCGCCAGCCCGAGCAGGCGGTCGAGATCCTCCGCGAGCTCGGCACTCTCCCACTGCTCGGCGAAGGCGCGCTCGGGGATGCGACGGCCGACCAGCGTCTCGATCAGCTCGCGGCGCATCTGCGCCACGGTCTCCGACACGTCCAGTGCCGCCATGAACTCGCGGCGCTGCGCGTAGACCTCGCGGCGCTGGTCGTTCATCACGTCGTCGTACTTCAGCAGGTTCTTGCGGGTGTCGAAGTTGCGCGCCTCGACCTTCTTCTGCGCCTTCTCGAGTGCGCGGTTGATCCAGGGGTGGACGATCGCCTCGCCCTCCTTGAGTCCCAGCCGCTGCAGCATCCCGCCCATGCGCTCGGAGCCGAAGATGCGCATCAGGTCGTCTTCCAGCGACAGGAAGAAGCGCGAGGCGCCGGGATCGCCCTGACGGCCGGAGCGGCCGCGCAGCTGGTTGTCGATGCGACGGCTCTCGTGACGCTCGGTGCCGATCACGAACAGGCCGCCGGCCTGCCTCACCACCTCGTGCCAGGCCGCCACCTGCTCGCGCAGCGCCGTCTCGCGGGCTGGCCGCTCGGCCGCATCGTCGATCTCGCCGAGCTCCTGGCGTATGCGCATGTCGGCGTTGCCGCCCAGCTTGATGTCGGTGCCGCGCCCGGCCATGTTGGTGGCGATGGTGATCGCGCCCGGCGCGCCGGCCTGGGCGATGATGGTCGCCTCCTTCTCGTGGAAGCGCGCGTTCAGCACGTTGTGCACGACGCCGCGCTGACGGAGCAGGTCGGACAGCATCTCGCTCTTCTCGATGCTGGTGGTGCCGACCAGGATCGGCTGCCCGGTCGCGTGGGTCTCCTCGATCAGGGTGGTGACGGCGAGGTACTTCTCCTTGGCGTTGAGGTAGACCTCGTCGTCGCCGTCGCGGCGCACCATCGGCAGGTTGGTCGGGATCTCGATCACGTCGAGCTTGTAGATCTCGGCGAACTCGTCGGCCTCGGTCACCGCGGTGCCGGTCATGCCGGAGAGCTTCGGATACAGCCGGAAGTAGTTCTGGAAGGTGATCGAGGCGAGCGTCTGGTTCTCCTGCTGGATCTCCACGTGCTCCTTGGCTTCCAGCGCCTGGTGCAGCCCGTCCGAGTAGCGCCGCCCGTCCATCATGCGGCCGGTGAACTCGTCGATGATAATGACCTTGTCCTGGCGCACGATGTAGTCGACGTCGCGCGCGAACAGGGTGTGGGCGCGCAGCGACTGCTGCACGTGGTGCACCACGGTGATGTTGAGCACGTCGTACAGCGCGCCCTCGGTGACGATGCCGGCGGCGACCAGCATCTCCTCCACCGTCTCCGATCCCGCCTCGGTGAGGATCACGGTGCGGAACTTCTCGTCCTTGTCGTAGGTCGAGGGGTCGGTGACCAGCTGCTTGACCACCTCGTCGACGCGCCGGTACAGGTCCGAGCTGTCCTCGGCCGGCCCGGAGATGATCAGCGGCGTGCGCGCCTCGTCGATCAGGATCGAGTCCACCTCGTCGACGATGGCGTAGTTGAACGGCCGCTGGACCATGTCCTCCAGCCGGTACTTCATGTTGTCGCGCAGGTAGTCGAAGCCGAACTCGTTGTTGGTGCCGTAGGTGACGTCGGAGTGGTAGGCCGCCCGTCGCTCGTCGTCGGTCAGGTTGGGCACGATCACGCCGGTGCTCAGGCCGAGGAAGCCGTACAGCCGGCCCATCTCCTCGGCGTCGCGCCGCGCGAGATAGTCGTTCACGGTGACCACGTGCACGCCGCGGCCGGACAGCGCGTTGAGGTAGACCGGCAGCGTCGCCACCAGCGTCTTTCCCTCGCCGGTGCGCATCTCGGCGATGCGCCCGGAGTGCAGCACCATGCCGCCCACCAGCTGCACGTCGAAGTGGCGCATGCCGAGCACCCGGCGCGACGCCTCGCGCACCACCGCGAAGGCTTCGGGCAGCAGCTCGTCCAGGCTGGCACCCTGCTGCAGCCGGCCGCGGAACTCGACGGTCTTGGCGGCCAGCGCGGCGTCGTCCAGCGCCTGGATCCCCGGCTCCAGGGCGTTGATCTCCGGCACCCGGCGCTGATGCGACTTCAGCGAACGGTCATTGGCGGAGCCGAACAGGGCGCGGGCGAGACTTGCGAACATGAGGGCCTTCCGGCGGTGGCACGAGCCCGGCCGGGCGACCGGGCTTGCGGCGAGGATGCCCGGGCCCCGTGCGGGCATGAAGTCCATAAGGTGCCTTGAGATAAGACTGGGGTCCCGGCGGGTCAACCGAAGCGGGGACGCGGCGGCCTCGGCGCTCGCCTTGTCCTGCCTTTTGGGTTCGGGCATGTTCCGGCCAACGCGAATTTCGGGGTTCCCCTATCATGCGGCTCACCAGCCCGGCGGCAGCCCTCGCGGCGGCCGCCCTGCTCTCCTCCGTGCCCTGCGGCACGGCCGTTCTCGCCCAGACCACGCAGCACGCGTCGGGGGGCGCGCCGGGAAAGCTGGCACCCCTCGCCAACCCGAACCCGGTGGTCGCGACGGTGAACGGCGATCCGGTGCATCTGGACGACGTGCGCGCGGCGGCGCAGACGCTGCCCGACGACATGCGCAACATGCCGCCGGGCGTGCTGTTCCCGATGATCGTCAACCAGGTGATCGACCAGAGGGCGCTGCTGATCACCGCGCGCAAGCAGGGGCTGCAGAAGGACCCGGCGGTCGAGAAGATCATGCAGACCGCGTCCGACACCGCGCTGCAGAACGTCTACCTGACGCGGGAGATCACGCCGCAGGTCAACGACCAGGCGATCCACGACGTCTACGACAAGACCATCGCCGGGCGCCCGGGCGACAAGGAGGTGCACGCGCGCCACATCCTGCTCGCCAGCGAGGCGCAGGCCGACGACGTGATCAAGCAGCTGCAGGGCGGTGCGGACTTCGCCAAGCTCGCCTCGAGCCTGTCCACCGACAAGGCCTCGGCGGCGCAGAACGGCGGCGACCTCGGCTGGTTCAAGCAGGGCGACATGCTGCCGGAGTTCTCCGCCGCCGCGTTCTCGATGAGCAAGGGCGAGATCTCCAAGAAGCCGGTGCAGACGCGCTACGGCTGGCACGTGATCCAGGTGCTCGACACCCGCACCGCGACGCCGCCCACCTTCGACTCCGTCAAGGACCAGATCCGCCAGAAGCTGATCCAGCAGAACGTGCGCGCCGTGGTCGAGCGTGCGCTGAGCGGGGTCAAGGTGGTCCGCTTCAAGCCGGACGGCAGCAAGGTGACGGCCGCCGACCAGGCGGCGAGCGGCGCCGCGCCGGGCGGCACCTCGCCGGTGCCGGCCCAGGGCGCGCCGGCGACCCCGGGCAGCGCGCCGAACTCGGACTGACGAAGATGCCCACGGCGGTCTCGCCGCTCGCCCGTCCGTTCCCGGCGATGGCCCGGATCGACGGCGTGCGTCTGGCGACCGGGGCCGCGGGCATACGCTATGCCGGCCGCGACGACCTGGTGCTGGCGGCGTTCGCGCCCGGCACCGAGGTCGCCGGCGTGTTCACCAGCAACAAGTGTCCGGGGGCGCCGATCGACTGGTGCCGCGCCGCGCTGCCGGGGGGCACCGCCCGCGGCCTGGTGGTCAATGCCGGCAACGCCAACGTCTTCACCGGGCGCGCCGGCGTGGAGGCCATCACCGCGACCGCGTCCGCCGCCGCGTCGCTGCTCGGCTGCGCGCCCGCGCAGGTGTTCCTGGCCTCGACCGGGGTGATCGGCGAGGTGCTGCCGCACGCCAGGATCACCGCGGCACTTCCCGCCCTGCACGACAGGCTGTCGGAGACCGGCTGGGAGCAGGCGGCGCGCGGCATCATGACCACCGACACCTTCCCCAAGGGTGCCGCGCGCACCGCGCGGATCGGCGACGCCGAGGTGCGGATCCAGGGCATCGCCAAGGGCAGCGGCATGATCGCGCCCGACCTCGCGACCATGCTGTGCTTCGTCGCCACCGACGCCTCGCTGCCGGCGGCGGTGCTGCAGCCGCTGCTGCGACGGGCGGTCGCGCGCAGCTTCAACCGCACCACGGTGGATTCCGACAGCTCGACCAGCGACACCGTGCTGCTGTTCGCCACCGCGACCGCGGGCAACGCGACGGTGCGGGATGCCGCCCGGCCCGAGCTGGAGGCGTTCGCCGCGGCACTCGACGCGGTGCTGCTCGACCTCGCCCTGCTGGTGGTGCGCGACGGCGAGGGCGCCTCCAAGCTGATCCGGATCGACGTGAGCGGTGCCGCGAGCGACGAGTCCGCCGGCCGGGTGGCGCTGTCGGTCGCGAACTCGCCGCTGGTCAAGACCGCGATCGCCGGCGAGGACGCGAACTGGGGCCGCATCGTGATGGCGGTGGGCAAGAGCGGCGAGCCGGCGGATCGCGACCTGCTGTCGGTGGGCATCGGCGGCACCTGGATGGCGCGGCACGGCGCCGTGGTGCCCGGCTACGACGAGACCCCGGTGGTGGCGCACGTCAGGGGATCCGAGGTGGAGATCGCGATCGAGCTGGGGCTCGGCGAGGGTGCCGCGACCGCCTGGACCTGCGACCTCACGCACGGCTACGTCGACATCAACGGCAGCTACCGCAGCTGAGGCACGATGACGACCAACGCATTCGACCAGGCGCAGTCGCCATCCTCCCGGCCCGGCCGCGGGCCGGGACCGGGCCCGGGCCCGGGATGGGATCACCCCGACCGGGTGTGGGGCTATGCCGGCTTCTGGTGGCGCGTGCTGGCCTGGTCGATCGACAGCGCGATCCTGTCGGCGATCGCGGTGCTGCTGCATCAGCTGCTCGGCGGCAGCGCGCTGGGGCTGATCGGCGTGCACCCGTCGCCGAGCGGCGTGCTGAACGTCGGCTACCTGACCGCGGCCGATGCGTCGCAGACATCCGGGCAGACACCCGGCTGGCATCTCCGGCCGCCCGGGCTGGTCAACCTGGTCGGCCTGCTGGTGCCGATCGCCTACTACGCGCTGCTGGAATCCTCGCCCTGGCAGGCCACGATCGGCAAGCGCGTGTGCCGGCTCCGCGTCACCCGGCTGGACGGGCGTCGCATCAGCCTGCCGCGCGCGCTCGGCCGCTATCTCGGCAAGTTCGTCTCCGCCTTCATCCTCGGCATCGGCTTCCTGATGGTGGCCTGGACGCAGCGCAAGCAGGGCCTGCACGACCTGATGGCCGATACCCTGGTGGTGCGGCTGCGCCAGCCGAGCGACTTGGTGCGATTCCATCCGCCGGGCTGAGCGAGGCAAGGGCTCCGCCCTTGACCCGCTGGGGCCGGCGGCCCCAGACCCCGATCCATCCGGGTATGAGGGGCCCGGCGCCGGGGGTCATTACGCGGCGGCGGGGGGGGGCAGGGTTAGCCCCGGGGTGGGGGTCGGGCGATGCGGCGACGCGGCCGGCGGCGCGCCCTCCAGGGCGGCGAGTTCGGCGCTGGGCGTCAGCTCGTCCTCGGTGAGGAACAGCCCCAGCCGCCGCGCCAGCAGGCCCAGGCGCACGCTGCCGGAGAGCATGGTCAGCGGCATCGACAGCACCAGCCCGAGCAGGATCGGCGACGCCCAGGGCAGCGCCGCGGGCCGGCCGAGCCACAGCGCCAGCGCCGCGCCGACCCCGAGCGCCGTGTGCCAGCGCATCCTGCCCCACGCCTCGCGCCATGGCACCGGGCGATCGCCGCGTGCCGGCGCGTCCCACGCCACCACCCGTCCGGCGAAGGTGCTGAGCACGAAGCCGGTCACCGACACCATGACGATCGGCGAGAGCAGCGTCGCCGCGACCTGCTCGAGCAGCGCGCTGGCGAGCAGCCGGGCGCGGCCGCCGAAGCCGCGCGCGGCCTGCGGCCGCAGCAGCGCCCGGGTCAGGCTGGCCAGCCGCGGCCCGAACAGCAGCAGCAGCGTGAGCCAGAGCAGCGCCTGCACCAGCCCGGCGGGTGCCGCCGCGCGCGACGCCGACCCGCCGGTGCCGAGCAGCAGGCCCAGGCTGAGCAGCAGGCTGACCGGCGAGGACAGGTAGTACAGGATGCCGATGCCGATATGCAGCCGGCTCTCCGGACGCAGCCGCGCCGCGCCGATCAGGCGCAGGTGCTGCAGGTTGCCCTGGCACCAGCGCCGCTCGCGCGCCAGGTGGTCGACCAGGTTGCTCGGCGTGGTCTCGTAGGAGCCGGCGATCTCCGGTGCCAGCCGCACCGCCCAGCCGGCGCGCAGCAGCAGCGCCGCCTCTATGGTGTCGTGGCACAGGATCTGCCCCCCCATCGGCGCCCGTCCCGGCAGCACCGGCAGCTCGGCGTGCCGGGTGAACGGCGCCAGCCGCAGGATCGCGTTGTGCCCCCAGTAGGTGCCGCGCCGTCCCTGCCAGAGATGCTGGCCCGCCACCGACAGCGGCGTGTTCAGCCTGGCCGCGAACTGCTGCATGCGGGCGAACAGGGTGCGTCCGCCGACCAGGTAGGAGACGGACTGGATCAGCCCCGCCCCGTCATCCTCCGCCAGGGCGGCGATCAGGCGTCGGATGGCGTGGCCGGTCATCAGGCTGTCGGCGTCGAGCACCACCGCGAAGGCGTAGTCGCGCCCGGCGCCGTGGCAGAACGCGCCGATGTTGCCGGCCTTGCGGCCGGTGTTGCGCAGGCGCCGGCGGTAGCGGATCTCGACCCCGGAGCGCGACACCGCGAGCGGCGGGAACAGCCGGCGCTCCGCCGCCGCCAGCAGCGGATCCTGCGTGTCGCTCAGCACGAAGATGGCGACGTCGTCGTCCGGCTCCAGCGCCTCGGCCATCACCCGCACCGCCCGCGCGATCGGCTCCGGCGCCTCGTTGTAGATCGGCAGCAGGATCGCGGTGCGGCGCCGTCCGCGGGGGCTGAGCGCTCCGCCCGCAGCCGCGGCCGGCCGCTGCGGCAGGATCCCGAGCAGCGGGCCGAGTGCCGTCAGCGTCATGCGCGCGTAGCCGACCGCGAGCAGCAGCAGCAGCAGCGTCGCGAGCCACGCGGAGGAAGTCCGAAGCACCGCCGCCGTGCCCGCCGTCGCCAGCACCGTCAGCAGCAGGGCGGGCACGATGAGCAGGTGGACGCGCGACGCGGCAGCCGGCATGGGGTGATCCTGGGAGGTCCGGCCCGATGCGGCGGCGTGGCGCCGTCCGGGCCCGTTGCGTGGGGCGGTTCTGCCCGTGCAACGTGAGCGGACGCTCGGCGCGCGCGTCTTAATCCGCATCCGTCTCGATCGGCCTCGTCTCGCGCAGCGCGGCGGCGGCGGCGGCGAAGGTCGAGGCGATGCTCTGGCCGATGCGCGGGCTGGTGCAGACGATGGTCGGGCTGGGATGCGGCATCTCGAACACCAGCAGCCGCCGCGCGGGCGTCGGCGCCGCCTGCAGCGTCGCCGACGCCAGGCGCGCCACCCTGCCCGCCAGCACCACGACCTCGAGCTGCCGCAGCAGCGCCAGCAGCGGCGGCAGCCAGAGCAGCCCGGCGCGGATCTCGTCGGGCCGCGGCGGCCGGTTGCGTCCGGACGGGTCGTCGTCCATCCAGGGCACCGCGTTCCAGATCAGCGTGGTGCGGCGCGGCAGCCCGGCCGCCTCGGTGAAGCGACGGATGTTGCGCGCCGTGGGCGTCGCGTTGTCGCGCGAGACGAAGCCGACCCGCTGCACCGCCGGCGCCGGCCGCTCGAGCAGCAGCAGCACCCGCGATCCGGTGCCGCCGTCGCACGGATCGGCGTCCGGCACCGGCCTGCCGGTCTCGGCGCGGATGCGGGCCGCGAACAGCGCCAGCGGACGCATCGCGGGTGCCAGCAGCGCCGCCCGGCGGCGCGCGACCTCCAGCGGCTCCATCAGGGGCCGCGCCTTCGAGATCCATCAATCAAGGGACGGGGTCTGGGGCCGCCGGTCCCAGCGGGTCAAGGGCAAAGCCCTTGCCTGCGCCTTCGCGGCATCGCCTAGTGCGGCTTGCGCACCGCCTGCACCTCGATCTCGATCAGCCAGCCAGGGTTGGCCAGCCCTGCCACCTGGAAGGCGGAGCGGGTCGGCAGGTTGGGCTGGTCGCGGGTGCCGAAGAACTGGGTGTACGCCTTCATCAGGCCGGCGAAGTCGATGTGGCCGAGCTTCGGGTCGGCGGCGACGTAGGCGTGCATCTGCACCACGTCGCCCAGCGTGAGGTGCAGCCCGGCCAGCGCGGCGCTGATCTTGCCCAGCGCGCTGCGCGTCTGCGTCTCGGTGTCGCCGTAGGCGGCCAGCGTCATCGCCTTGGCCGACTTGTCGGCGACGTCGGCACCCATGCCGGACAGGTAGACCGTGCTGTAGCCGGCCGGCACCTCGATGCTGGCGGCGATCGGGAAGCTGGGCACGTTGTGCCGGATCACGTCGTCGGCGGCGACGGCGGCGCCGCCGGCCGCTGCCTGCAGCATCGCCAGCGCGCCGAGGATGCTCTTCATGCTCAAGGCTCAGTGCTCCGTGATCGGGGCCGGACCGCGCACCGCGGCGACGTCGGCCGCGCTGACGGGATCGGCGTAGGCGTTGCCGAAATGGGTGCGGATGAAGTTCACCACCAGCGCGATCTGCTGGTTGCTCAGCACGCCGGCACCCTCCGGGTTCTTCAGGTCGCCGTTGAACCAGGGCATGCCGCCCAGCCCGTTCAGCACCACGTAGACCGGGTAGCCGGAGCTCGCGAGCTTCTTGTTGCCGGCGAGTGCCGGGATCGCCGCAGCGCCCACCGCGCCGGTGCCGCCGGGCATGTGGCAGCCCTGGCAGACGTGCTGGTAGACCGCCTCGCCGGTGTCGGCGTCGATGTCGCCGCCGAAGCCGTTGCTGGCGACGTCGGCGCGCGCCGGCCGCCCGGCCGGCAGCGACAGCAGGGCGGCGAGCGCCGCGCCGGCGGCGAGGGCCGGCAGCGCACGCTTCGGCAGGATCGGGCGCATCAGGCGGCTCCCACGGCGCGCTGGTGGAGCTGGCTGATGGCGCTGATCGAGGACAGCAGCGCCCCCTCCTGCCAGCAGCCGATATAGGAGGCGTGCTCGCCGGCCAGCACCACCCGGCCATCCATCGCGGTCAGCGTCTTGTAGTGCGTCTGGCGGGCGTCCTCGCTCCAGGTGCCGCAGCAGCCCAGCGACCACGGCATCCGGCTCCAGGCCACGCCCACCCCGGTGACGAACTCGTCCCTGTACTGCTTGTGCAGCACCGCCCCCTGGTCGAGGGCGGCCTGCACGCGCTGCTGCGGCGTCTTGCCGGCGAAGTCGTAGGCGGCGGCGCCGAACATGTAGCCGCCGAGCAGCACCGCCTTGCCGGACGAGAAGTAGCCGTGGCTCGGATAGGAGATCTGGCTGATCTGCTGGTCGGTGAAGCTGATGCCGCCGTAGATCGCCTCGTCCTCCTCCCAGAAGCGGCGCTTGAACTCGAGCCCGACCTTGACCGAGGAGGCGTAGGGCACGGCGGCGATGGCGTCGCGCATCGGTCCGCTGACCTGCACGTCGAGCTGGCTCAGGATCGAGAGCGGGATGGTGCAGACGCAGTACTCCGCCTTGGCGTGGCCGACGGCGCCGCCGTGGTTGTTGTCCCTGTAGGTGACGGTGACCCCGGCATCGTCCTGCTGGATCCGCCTCACGTCGATGTTGTGGGTGATCAGGTCGCCGACCTGCCTGGCGAAGCCGCGGCCGATCATGTCCATGCCGCCGACCGGCTGGAACATGGTGGTCTGCATGTCGTAGACGGTGTTGAACGACAGCCAGTGCCACAGGCCCGAGCGCATCACCTCGTCGCGGGCGAGCGGCTGCGACGGGATCGGCGCGCCGTCCGGGCCGCCGCCGCGCGGCTTGCCGTAGCCGCGACGCAGCGAGGCCATCGGCCCCTTCACGTAGTCGTACTCGGGGGTGAGCAGCCCCCAGCCGCGCATCGCGGCGAGCAGGTCGTGCTTCTCCTCGGCGCTGACCGGCTGGTCGAGCTTGTTCTGGTTGATCGCCTTGGCGAGCAGCTCGGCGGTGTAGCCGGTGAAGTCGCTCAGCACGTCGCGGTAGCGCTGCGGCACGCCGCCGAACGTCTTGCTGTTGTGCAGGTAGCTGTTGTGGTTGACCTCGATGAACGGCTCCAGCGCCACGCCGAAGGCGCGGCAGTAGTGCAGGATCGCCTGATGGTGGTACGGGATGCGCCACGGCCCGGGGTTGATGTAGTTGCCCGGGGCGAAATCGACCTTCTGGGTGTAGCCGCCCAGCTCGGTCAGGCTGTCGCCGCCGCGCAGCGTGAAGTTGCGGCCGCCCGACCGGTTCTGGAACTCCAGGATGCGCACGCTGTAGCCGGCGCGCCGCAGCTCGTGCGCGGCCAGCATCCCGGCCAGCCCGGCGCCGAGCACCAGCACGCTGGTTCCGGTCTTGCCGCCGCTCAGCGCCGGCGGTCCGGCGAAATCGGTGCCTGCCGCGTGTCCGAGCTGCGTCATCGCCTGGTACATCGCGACGCTGCCGGCGGTGACGCCGATCCGTGTCAGCAGCTGGCGCCGGGTCGGCTGCATGCTAATCTGCGTGTTGCTCAAGCATTCTGCTCCAAAATAATGCAGAGTCTTGCACAAAATCAGGCTGTTCGCGCACTTGCGCCTGTTCTGCTCAGCAAGGTCTCACTTCCTGATCGTTTGGTCGACCGGTTTCGTGCGCCGCTGCGCATTTCGGCGGCAGCGGCGCCCGCGGCCGCGGCGCGGTCTTTCGTTACATCACGAAGGGAGATTCGCCGCTCGCCTTGGCCCCGCGAACGTCTATGCTGGCGAGCCCCGGGCGACGTCCGCGGTGCATCGCTGCAGACCGAGGGACGATGGATCACGCCTTTGCCACCGACACGCCGCCGCCGCTGGCGCGCGCGCCCGACCTGAGACGGATCCGAAGTCACCCCGACCACTGGTATCCGCTCGCCTGGTCGCACGAGCTCAAGCCGGGGGGCACCCTGGCCGGCACCTATTCCGGCGAGCCGATCGTGCTGGTCCGGCCCAGGGAGGGGGCGGTGTACGCGCTGGAGGATCGCTGCGCGCATCGGCAGGTCCCGCTGTCGCGCGGCACCGTGGACGGCCAGTCGGTCCGCTGCTGCTACCATGGCTGGGCCTATGGGCGGTCGGGCAAGTGCGTCGACGTGCCCTACCTCGGCAAGGAC
>CAXTNB010000042.1:0-12542 GCA_964245385.1 uncultured Acetobacteraceae bacterium
TGGAGTCCGACTGGCTGGCCACGACGACCATGTTGCTGCCTCGCCCGTTGACCGACAGCGTGCGTGCGCCGCCGATGATCGAGTCCGCACCCGTGGTGCTGGCGTTGACGCTCAGCGATCCGCCGTTGCCGAAGATCGCGTCGCCCTTCTGCGCGTTGACGGTCAGCGCGCCCGAGCCGCCGACGACCGTGTCGCCGCCGGCCTCGCCGCCGGTCACGGTGGTGGGGCCGCTGCCGGTGAAGATGACGCTGGCCGCGGTGGCGCCGCCGACGATGTTGGTGACGGCGCCGCCACCCAGGATGGATTCGCGTCCGACCCGGGCGATCAGGGTGTCGTTGCCGGTCGCGGAGCCGAACAGCGCGTCTCCGGCGCTGCCGCCGGTCAGGGTGGTGTTGCTGCCGCTGGCGCCCTGCGACACCAGGATGTTGGCGCCGCCGCTGCCGCCGGTGAAGTCGCCGCCGCCGGAGCCGCCCAGGATGGTGGCGGTGCCCGTGCCGCCCTCGACCGTGCTCGCGCCGGTTCCACCGAAGAAGGTCATCGCGCCGGCGTTGCCGGTCACGTAGACTTGGCCGGCGGTTGCGGTGATGGTGTCGGGTCCGGCACCCGCCACGATGGTGTCGCCGGCGGAGGCAACGTAGGACTGGCCGCCCGTGTGGTTGACCCCGCGGGGCCTGTTGGCCGTGACCGGCGCCACCTGCACGGTGCTGGTGACCGGCGCGCTGTAGCTCATGCTGGTGATGTGCAGCTGCACGTTGGACGTGGTCACGTAGGAGGTCATGTTGACCAGCTCGGCGCCCATCACCTCGTTGCTGCCGCCATCGGCGTAGTCGAGCGGCGCGTTCGTGGTGTTCTGGTAGATCTCGGTGCCGTCGACGTAGAAGGTGAGGCTGCCGCGCTCCCAGTCCATCGCGTAGGTATGGGACTGGGTCAGATTGATGTTGAGCTGGTTGTATACCTGGCCGTCATTGTCGTGGTTCGGCGTCAACGCGGTGTTGGCGACGTAATAGTGAATGGTCGACTGGCCGGTCTTGGTGCCGTCCCAGCTCTCGAGGATGTCGATCTCGGTGGCGGCGCCCGGCGAGTTGGGATCGACCTGCAGGTTGTCGGCGCGCCCCATCAGGAAGGCGATGCCGATGCCCTGGCCCGCGTTGGCGTAGCCGGTGAACTGATACAGCCCGTAGCCCTCGCCGGCACTCTTCCCGGTCGGCGCCTGCATGAAGCCGACGCCGGGCCAGCCCTCGGCGGCGGTCGAGGTGAGGGTCAGCGCGCCGTTGGCGAAGCTGTACTGGTCGGAGTTGCCCCAGCTCACTCCCCATAGAAATGGGTTGAGGGACGTGTCGTTGCCAAAATCGTCCTCGAAGACAGTCTTGAAATCATTCAGGTTCAAGGTCACGAAATTACATCCCTCGGTCTATGATCTGGATCTTCAGTCATGCGGCGCGACTTGGCGGGCCGTCCGGATCTGAAACCCAATCCCATCGCCGCGTCATTAAGTGCCATCTTGGTTAAAAAGCTGTTACGATATCCGAAATAACGTGGGCGTGGTGGCGGCGTCACCCGCGCCGTGCGTCGGGACGTGGATCGGATCGTGTCTGATCGGAGAAGACGTCGCTTCGTTCCGCCTGCGACGGCGGCACGGCGTCATGTCGATCGCCGCTGAACGCGTCCCCGCGGCGTCCGGACCGTTCTACTCGCGGGGGAGCAGGCGCCACCGCTGCGCCAGGGCGTAGATCCGGCGGCCCTGCATCGAGATCAGCACCATGATGACGAAGCTCGCGGTTCCCGCCACTGATCGCACGGCCAGGGCCTGCTGGAACGGCAGCACCTGCGCGAGCCAGAGATACGCCAGCGCCTTGACGAAGAAATAGCCGGCCCAGACCAGCGTGAACGCCGTGAAGAAGAGACGCCGGTTCGTGCCGGCCTCGAAGGCGCTGCCCTGCCAGTCCTCCGCGATCTCCTGGGTCATCGGCTTGCTGCCGAACGCGCCGATCAGGAAGACGGTCGCGGCGACCAGGTTGGTGAGCACGGCCTCGTAACGTATCATGAACGGGCTCGCCGCCCTGAGGTCGATGACGCCGCAGATCAGCACGAGCGTGTTGGAGAGTATCCAGATCTTCGTGAACGTCAGGCCGCGCAGCAGCCGCCTCGCGCCGTCGAGCAGGACGAACAGCATCGTGGCGGCGATCGCGGGCTTGAGGCCGAACTGCCGCAGCATGATCCAGAACAGGATCACGCCGCCGAACTCCTGCAGCAGGATGCCCAGCCTGCCGAGGCGGCTCATGCCGGCCCGGCGCGCTGCATGACGTCGCGGTCGACCCAGCTGCCGTGCAGGCCGAGCGGCACGCGCCGCGGCAGCAGCACGCGCGCGATCGGTCCCGCCTCGAGCCCGGCTGCCTCGAACACCAGCAGCTCGCTCCGCCCCAGGCGCGCCGACCACAGCACCGCCAGCAGCCAACCCTCGTCCTCGCCGCCCGCCGCGTGCGGCACGAAGACCGCCTCGGACAGCCCGTCCTGCGGCTCGAAGGCGAACAGCGCGTGACGGCCGGTGTGGTGGTCGAGGCGTGCGAGGGCATTCCATCCGCCGTGCGCCGCATCCGGCCGGCGACAGCACAGGGTGCTGAAGCGGCACGGCGAGCCGGCGCGTCGCTCGTCGATGCGCGGGAAGGCGCCCCTGAGGTCGCCCAGCACGGTCATGCTTGCCGAACCGGCATCCGGCTCGATGCTCCAGCGCCACGGCCTGGCCGGCATCGGCTCCCGGATCACGCCCGTCCCGACGCTCGTCGGCGGCTCGTGCTGCAGCACGTCGAGATACACGCGGCCGTCGGCCTCCCAACCGTTGATGACGCGGGCGGCCCGGGGGCCGGCCTCGATCCAGACGACGTCGTCGGTGCCACGCCGCAGCAAGGCGATCCTGCCGGGCGGCGAGGCAGCGCCGCCGACGGCGCGGTCGCGTCGCGCTCGCTCCACGGACGCCGGCACCGGGATGACGAGGAAGTTCGGCGTCACGGCGAAGTCGTCGATCCTGCCGGCGTCCGCGGCGTCGAACTCGGTCCGCCAGGCGAGGCTGCCGAGGCGGTCGATGGAGCCGCAGCGGATCGTCGAGGACGAACCCTGGCTGGACTGGCCGAAGAACAGCAGCTCGCCGGTGCACGGGTCCAGCTTCGGATGCGCGGTGAAGGGAGCGGACGATCCGCAGCCATGACGTGCCGGGCCGAGCGTGCGCAGCGTCGCCGGGCAGATCGCCAGCGGCGGATGCGCCCCGTCGAGCGCGACGAGCTCGCCGGCATGGTAGACGACGTTGACGTCGGCGAGGCCCTGATGGTCCTGCAGCGCCCCGAGCGGGCCGCCCGCCTCGCGTTCGCGCAGGAAGCGCGCGGTGCGTATCCAGCGATTGCGATACGAGACCCGTCCGTCGGTCAGCGTGAAGGCTTGGATCATGCCGTCGCCGTGACGCCGGCGCGCGTCGGCACCGGAGAGTTGCGGGTTGGGTCCGTTGCGGAACAGCGTCCCCTGCAACCCGGTCGGCAGCATGCCTGCCACCGGGAGATCCTGCAGGTCCAGCTCGTCCGGCAGCGGCAGGACGTTCGACGGTTCCGCTAGAGCATCCATGGCGTGTCGGGCCTCGTGCTTGATCGTTTCGCCGCTTGAGTTTCCAGTGGAAATATCCTGCCGCGACGCGGCCGGCAAGTGTTTATTTCCAGTGGAAAGTCTGGTAGGCGTGGCAGCCATGTCCAGCCGCTCGGCCTCACCCGCGTCGTCCGGCACCGGTTCGACGCGGCGCTACCACCACGGCAACCTGGCGCAGGTGCTGCTCGAGGTGGCGGAGCAGATCCTGCGCGAGCAGGGGATCGCGGGCCTCAAGCTGCGGGCGATCGCCAAGCGGGCGGGGGTGTCGCACACCGCGGCGGATCCGCATTTCGGCGACCTGTCCGGGCTGCTGAGCGAGCTCGCCGCGATCGGCTTCGAACGCCTCGGCGCCGCGATGGCGGTGCGCTCGGAGCAGGTCGCGGACCCGCTGCAGATCGCCCGCGGCTATATCGGCTTCGCGCTCGCCAATCCGCAGCTGTTCGTGCTGATGTTCCGCGGCGACGCGCTGGACATGAACCGGCCGCGCCTGCGCGCCGCCGCCGGCGCCGCCTACGCCGCGCTGGCGGCGGCGGCGGCCAGACCGGGCGGCGACGACGAGCCGCTGTCGCTCGCGGCGGCGGGGAGGCAGGCCGCGGCGTGGGGGATCGTGCACGGGCTGGCGACGCTCTTGATCAACGACCGGTTGACCCCGATCCTAAGCCGTCTCACACCGGCAACGAAACCGGAAGCGCTGGTCGAGGCGGCCCTCGGCGCGCTGTCGCTGCGGGGATAGCGGTGTCGCGGCAAGGATTGCAGGTGTCCACCAGCCCCGGCCGATCTGCGACCCGCCGCCGTGCCTTGCCGGACCCCTCACGCGGACCGGCGAGGCGGCAAAGGTTCCGCGCATGACGCCGCGGTGGCAGCGCCGGGCCGGGGAGGCTCACTGTTGTCAGAGCAGCAGCCGACACGATCGCGCTAGGCTTCCAGGATGCGAGAGGAGGCGCTGCGCGGCGGCCGACGACCGCCGCTATCCTTGAATCGGCCCTGCCTTCAGGCCATCTCCCCGGTCGCGTCATCCTGCTCTCGAACGTGCGTCCGGCATGACCGACCGGTGCTCCTCGATCCCGGGCTCTTCCGCGGGACACGCCTCGATCTGCCGCAAGCCCTGGAAGCCGCCGATGCCCGACATGCCCGTCGACCCCGCCGCCTTCGACAACAGCTACGCCCGGCTGCCCGAGCGCTTCTTTGCGCGGCTCGATCCGACGCCGGTGGCCGCACCCCGCCTGGTGCGGCTGAACCGGCCGCTGGCGCGGGATCTCGGTCTCGACGCGGACGCGCTCGCCGCAGCCGAGGGCGTGGCCGTGCTCGCCGGATGCCGGGTGCCCGAAGGTGCCGCGCCGCTGGCGATGGCCTATGCCGGCCATCAGTTCGGCAACTGGGTGCCGCAGCTCGGCGACGGACGGGCGGTGCTGCTCGGCGAGCTGATCGATCGCGAAGGGGTGCGTCGCGACATCCAGCTCAAGGGCGCGGGACCGACGCCGTTCTCGCGCCGCGGCGACGGCCGCGCCGGGCTGGGACCGTGCCTGCGCGAGTACATCGTCAGCGAGGCGATGGCGGCCCTGGCCATCCCGACCACGCGCTCGCTCGCGGTGGTGACCACGGGCGAGCGCATCCTGCGCGAGGCGCCGCTGCCGGGTGCCGTGCTGACCCGCATCGCCCGCAGCCACGTGCGGATCGGCACGTTCCAGTTCTTCCGCCATCGCGGCGACCTCGAGGCCGTGCGGACGCTCGCCGACTACGTGATCGCGCGGCACGATCCGCAGGCCGCCGCGTCGGCGCAGCCCTATCGCGCGCTGCTCGACGGCGTGATCGCCCGCACCGCGAGCCTGGTGGCGCTGTGGCAGTCGGTCGGCTTCATCCACGGCGTCATGAACACCGACAACATGTCGGTCGCCGGCGAGACCATCGATTACGGGCCCTGCGCCTTCATGGACGCGTTCCATCCCGGCACCGTGTACAGCTCGATCGACCACGACGGCCGCTACGCCTACGGCAACCAGCCGGGCATCGCGCACTGGAACCTCGCGCGCCTGGCGGAGGCGCTGCTGCCGCTGCTGGACGAGGACAGGGACGCGGCGCTCGCCTCGGCGCACGCGGCACTCGACGCCTATCCCGCCCTGTTCGAGGCCGCCTACCTCGACGCGTTCCGGCGCAAGCTGGGCCTGGCACGCGCGCACGAGGACGACGCGGCGTTGATCCAGCAGCTGCTGCAGCGCATGGCGGAGCAGCAGGCGGACTTCACCCTGACCTTCCGGCGGCTGAGCGAGGCGACGGCGGCGGACGATCCGGCGCGCGCGCTGTTCGCGGACCCGCGCGCCTTCGATGACTGGGCCGTGATCTGGCGGAGTCGCCTGGCGCGGGAGGGCGGCCTGACGCCGGAACGCCGGCAGGCGATGCGCGCGGCGAACCCGGCCTTCATCGCCCGCAACCATCGTGTGCAGGCGGCACTCGCCGGCGGACCGGCGCTCGACGAGCTGCTGACGGTCCTCGCCAGGCCGTTCGACGACCATCCCGGACTGCAGGCCTACGCCGACCCGCCGCGGCCGGAGGAAGTGGTGCACCAGACCTTCTGCGGCACCTGATGCGCCGCCGCAGCGGGCGCCGGCGTCAGGCCTGCAGCAGCTCTTGCGGCGGCACCGCCAGCAGGATGCTCCCGTCCGCGCCGAGGCTCACCGGGTAGGTGGCGATGCGGCACTCGGTGTTGCGGCCGGCGCCGGTGCGCAGGTCGTAGGTCCGGTCGTGCAGCGGGCACATGACGGTGCCGCTGCCGGTCAGGCCGTCGGCGAGCGGACCCTGGCGATGCGGACAATCCGGCTGGGTCGCGAACACGCCGTCGCGGGTGTGGAACACAGCCAGCTGCAGGCCCGACACCTCGACCAGACGTCCTTCGCCCTGAGGGATCTCCGAGACATGCGCGATCCGGATGCCGCTCACGATCTGGCACCTTGGGCGAGCAGCACGCCGGTGAACTGGTTCGCGGTGCGCGGCGCCGCCGCCTCCTGCCACGGGTCGAAGGCGGCGTCGATGGAACGCTGCATGGCCGCGTCGAGCGCCTCCGCCAGCCCGTCGCTGTCCTCGACCACCACGGCGCGCAGCCGCTCGATGCCGACGCGCTCGACGAAGCTGTAGGTGCGCTCCTTCCATTTCGCGTGCTCGCGGTAGTACTGCATGAAGCGCGAGGTGACCTGCAGCACCGCGTCCTCGCCCTCGACGGTGCACAGCACGTCGCCCTTGCGTACGTGCGCGCCGGCGGCGCCGCCGACATAGATCTCCCAGCGGTCGTTGCCGATCGCGACCGCGCCGATATCCTTGACCATCGCCTCCGAGCAGTTGCGCGGGCAGCCGGCGGTGGCGAGCTTGAGCTTGGCCGGGCTGTCGACGCCGCGGAAGCGCTTCTCGATGCGGGTGGAGAGAGCCATGCTGTCGCCCAGGCCGAACCGGCAGTACTCGGTGCCGATGCAGCTCTTGCAGGTGCGGTAGCTCTTTCCGTAGGCGTGGCCCGAGGGCATGCCGAGGTCGGCCCAGACCTTCGGCAGGTCGTCCTTGCTGACGCCGACCAGGTCGATGCGCTGGCCGCCGGTGAGCTTGACCAGCGGCACGTTGTATTTCTGCGCCACCTCGGCGATGCGGATCAGGTCGGCGGGCGTGGTGACGCCGCCGGGCATCTCCGGCACCACGGAGAAGGTGCCGTCCTTCTGGATGTTGGCGTGCACGCGATCGTTGATGAAGCGCGCGTCGCGCTCGTCGACGTACTCGCCGGCCCACACCGTGATCAGCAGCGAGGCCAGCGCCGGCTTGCTGGCCGCGTCCTCGATGCCGCCGCCGAGTGCCTCGAACACCGAGGAGACCGAGCGCAGCCCCTGCGCGCGCACCGCCGCCACCAGCTCCGGCTTGGTCATCGGGATGCCGGGGACGTAGTAGTGCACGGACGGATCCTCCTCGACCGCGCCGCCCGCGAACCACTCCACCACCTCGCGGACCAGGCTCTTGCAGGAGCCGCAGCCCATGCCGGCGCGGGTCGCGTCCATCACCGACTTGGCGCCGCTCTTGCCCGACGCGACGCAGGCGCCGATCGCCCGCTTGGTCACGCCGTTGCAGTTGCAGACCTGCTGGTCGGCCGGCATCTCGTCGATGGTGACCGTCTGCGACGGCGTGCCGAGGTCGAACAGCAGGCCGAGGCGCTCGTCGGGCAGCGGGCTGTCGCGGTCGAAGGCCTGCATCAGGTAGGCGGCCTTGGAGATGTCGCCCATCAGGATCGCGCCGACCAGCCGGCCGTCGCGCACGATCAGCTTCTTGTAGGTGCCGCGCGCCGGCTCGGTGAACTGGATGATCTCGTCCCGGGGCTCGACCGCCTCGGTGATGCCCATCGAGGCGAGCTCGACGCCCATCACCTTGAGCTTGGTGGCGAGCTTGGAGCCGTGATAGGCGGAATCGATGTCGCGGCCGGTGATCTGGTCGGCGAACACGCGCGCCTGGTCCCACAGCGGTGCCACCAGTCCGTAGACCTGGCCGCGATGCTGCGCGCACTCGCCGATGACGAACACGCTGCGGTCGTCGACGCAGCGCATGTGGTTGTCGACCACGATCGCGCGCTCGACGGTCAGCCCGGCGCGCTGCGCGATCTCGGCGTTGGGACGTATTCCCGCCGACACCACCAGCATGTCGCAGGCGAGCGTGCCGCCGTCCTTGAAGCGCAGGCCGGCGACGTGGCCGTCGCCCAGCACCTCCTCGGTGCGCTTCTCGAGGTGGATGGCGATGCCCATCGCCTCCATCGTGCGTCGCAGGATGGCGCCGCCCTGGCCGTCGAGCTGGGCGTTCATCAGGTGGCCGGACTGGTGGATGACGTGCACCTCGCAGCCATGGTTCATCAGCCCGCGCGCCGCTTCCAGCCCGAGCAGGCCGCCGCCGATGACGGCCGCGACGTGGCTGCGCCGGGCGGTCTCGATGATGCCGGTGCAGTCGTCGATCGAGCGGAAGCCGAACACGCCGGGCAGCAGCGTGCCGTCGGGCCGGCGGATGTTGCGGATCGGCGGGATGAAGGGACGGCTGCCGGTGGCGATCAGCAGGATGTCGTAGTGCGCGCGGATCCCGGCGGAGGAGACCACGCAGCGCGCCGGGCGGTCGATCTCGGTGACCGGGGCGCCGCGATGCAGGGTGATGCCCTGCTCGGCGTACCACTCCGGCGGGTTGATGGTGATCTCGCTGGTGTCCTGGGCGCCGCTGAGCACGTTGGACAGCATGATCCGGTTGTAGTTGCCGTAGGGCTCGTCGCCGAACATGGTGATGTCGAACTGGGCGGCGCCGCCGCGGGCCAGCACTTCCTCCACCGCGCGGGCGCCGGCCATGCCGTTGCCGATGACGACCAGCTTTCGCTTCATCGCGGCGTCCCCGACCCTCATATCTCCATCAGCCCCATGTCCAGCACCAGCGTGCCGGAGAGGCCCTCGGGCGCGGCGAGCCGCAGCTCCAGCCTGCTGTCCGGGAACAGGTCCTCGACCACGGCGAGCGGCACGTGCTGACCGGACCTTGCGCCGAGCGGGAACAGCCGCATCGGCGTGCCGTCGCGCAGCAGCACCAGGGCGACCATCTCTGCCGCCGAGTTGCCGGCGCGCAGGTAGACCATCTGCGCGCGCTTGTCGGCCGGCACCTGGTAGACGGCGAGACCCTGCAGCGGCACCGGCGTGGCGTAGCCCGCGCCGGTGAAGCCGAAGATGCCGGTGATGATCCGCGGCGTCGATTCGATCATGTGGGCATCCTCGCTGGCGGGCGGGTAGGGGGAGGGCGTGCGGCGCTCAGCTGCACCGCGCAGACCTTGTATTCGGGGATCCTGGAGACCGGATCGACCGCGTCGTTGGTCAGCAGGTTGGCACTCGACGCACCTCCCCAGTGGAACGGCACGAACAGGGTGTCGCGCCGGATGTCGCCGGTCAGGCGGGCGCGGAATACGGCGCTGCCGCGGCGCGTGGTGAGACGCGCCGCCGCGCCCTGCCGGATCCCGGCCATGGCCGCGGTGTCGGGATGGATCTCGACGAAGGCTTCCGGCTCGGCGGCGTGCAGTTCCGGCACCCGACGCGTCTGCGCGCCGGTCTGGTAGTGGCTGAGCACCCGGCCGGTGGTGAGGTAGAGCGGGTACTGCCGGTCCGGCTGCTCCGCCGAGGCGCGACGCTGCACCGCCGAGAAGCGGGCGCGGCCGTCGTGATGGGCGAAGCGCTCCAGGAACAGCCGCGGCGTGCCGGGATGCGCCGCGTCGGGACAGGGCCAGAATACGCCCTGCTCGCGCTCGATGCGCTCCATGCTGATGCCGCCATAGTCCGCGGCACCGCCGCTGCTGGCGCGCCGGAACTCCGCCGACACGGCTTCGATGCCGACCGGCACGTGGCGGCCGCGGCCGAGCCGGATCGCGAGGTCGGACAGGATGTCGGTGTCGGTGCGCACGCCGTCCGGCGGTGCTGCCGCCCGGCGTCGCAGCAGCACCCGGCCCTCCAGGTTGGTCATGGTGCCGGTCTCCTCGGCCCACTGCGTGACCGGCAGCACGATGTCGGCGCGCTCCGAGCTCTCCGACAGGAACTGGTCGAGCGAGACGAACAGCGGCAGCCGGTCGAGCCGCGCCGCGAGGCCGGCGCTCGAGGGCGCCGAGACCAGGATGTTGGAGGCCAGCAGCATCAGGCCCTGGATGCCGCCGGCCTCGCCGAGGGCGTCGATGATGCCGGTGGCCGACAGGCCGGGGGGAGGCAGCTGGTCCGGATCGACATCCCAGACCCGGGCCACCTCGGCGCGATGACGCGGGTCGTCGATGCGCCGGTAGCCGGGCAGCTGGTCGTTCTTCTGGCCATGCTCGCGGCCGCCCTGGCCGTTGCCCTGGCCGGTCAGGCAGCCCCAGCCGCAATGCCTGCGTCCGGCGTGGCCGAGCGCCAGGGCGAGGTTGATGAAGGCCAGCGCGTTGTCCACACCCTGGCTCTGCTGCTCGGCGCCGCGGCCGGAGAGGATGATCGCGGTCGACGCCTCGCCCATCATGTGGGCCGCCTGGGCGATCTGCGCGCTCGGCACCCCTGTCTCGCGCTCGACCCGGTCCGGCCAGTACGAGGCGACGACGCGGCGCACCGCCTCCCAGCCCTCGGTGCGCGCGGCGATGAACTCGGGATCGATCAGCTTGTCGCGCACCGCCACGTGCAGGATGCCGTTGGCGAGTGCGGCGTCGGTGCCCGGCGTCAGCTGCAGGTGCAGCTGCGCCAGCCGCGCGGTGGCGGTGCGGCGCGGATCGCTGACGATCAGCCGGCCGCCGCGCTCCCGCTGCGCCTCGAAATACTGCATGATCGGCGGCATCGTCTCGGCGGGATTGCCGCCGGCGATCAGGATGGTCTGCGCACCCGGAAGATCCTCGAGCGGGAACGGCAGGCCGCGGTCGATGCCGAAGGCGCGCAGACCGGCCGCCGCGGCGGAGGCCATGCAGAAGCGGCCGTTATAGTCGATGTGCGGGGTGCCGAGCACCAGACGCGCGAACTTGCCGAGCAGGTAGGCCTTCTCGTTGGTCAGGCCGCCGCCGCCGAACACGGCGATGCAGTCGCGGCCGTGTCGCGCCTGCAGCGCGGTGATCTCGCCCGCGATCCGGTCGAGCGCCTGCTCCCAGGAGACGGCGTGCAGCGGCGCGCCCTTGCGCTCGCGCATCATCGGCGTCAGCAGGCGGTCCGGGTGGCTCATCAGCTGCCCGGCGGTCCAGCCCTTGCGGCAGAGCCCGCCCTTGTTGGTCGGGAAGTCGCGCGACTGCACCGACCAGTCACCGTCGCGCGAGCGCTCCAGGGTCATGCCGCATTGCAGGGCGCAGTACGGGCAGTGCGTCTCGGTGCGCGTCGCACCGTCGAGGGCGCCGGCGGAGGCGAGGGCGTCCATCTCGACCGTTCAGCCTGCGGCGGCACCGGCGCTGCTCCCGGCGCCGTCGGCGACCGGGGCGCCGCCGCGCCGGGACCTGTCGCCGCCTTCGAGCACTGCCCGATCGATCATCAGCCCGCCTCATCCGTCCGCGCAGTCGCGTTGAGGCCAAGCCCATAGCACGCGCCGAATGCACGTTGAACAGACAAAGCGGTGAGCGTCTCGGGTGCTCCGGGCTCATATGCCTAAAGAGAGTGCATATGCCTACGAAACCGCCGTCGGCGGTGGCGCTACATCCGCTCCGGCACCTCGATGCCGAGCAGCCACAGCCCGCGCGCGAGCACCGCGCGCGCCAGGGCGCACAGCGCCAGCCTGGATCCACGCTCCTCCGCGTCCGCGGCGCCGAGCACCGGGCAGTCGGTGTAGAAGCGGCTGAAGCCCTGGGCGAGCGCGAACACGTAGTCGGCGATCTCGTTCGGCGCCAGGTTGCGGCTGGCGGAGGCGACCACCTCCGGCAGGCGCGCGCATTCCAGCACCAGGGCGCGCTCGGCGGCGGCGGCGACCCGGATCGCGCCGGGGTGGGCATCCTGGGAGGCGGCGCGCGCCAGGATCGAGCCGATGCGCACGCAGGCGTACTGCACGTACGGTCCGGTGCGGCCCTCGAACGAGACCAGCCGGTCGGCGTCGAACACGTAGCCGGAGGTGCGGAACGAGGACAGGTCGGCGAACTTGACCGCGGCGAGGCCGACCAGGCGGGCGAGCTGCTCGCGGTCGAGCCCGGGACGGGTCCCGACATCGGCCTCGGCGAGGCGCTCGCGCGCCTTGCCGACGGCGTCGCCGAGCAGGTCGGAGAGCTGTGCCACGCCGCCCTCGCGGGTCTTGTACGGCTTGCCGTCGGGTCCGTTGACGGTGCCGAAGCCGACATGCACCAGCCCGATGTCCCCGGCCAGGCCGCCGCGGCGGGCGGCGCGGAACAGCTGCTCGAAATGCAGCGCCTGGCGCTGGTCCACCACGTAGAGGATGCGCGCCGGATCCTGGTCGCGCCGGCG
>CAXTNB010000043.1:0-364 GCA_964245385.1 uncultured Acetobacteraceae bacterium
GCTCGCCGGCGCGCGCCTGTTCACCGGCGAGACGATCCTGCACGGGCATGGCCTGCTGATCGAGGACGGCCGGATCCTCGACCTGGTGCCCGCGGGCGCCGCCCCCGTCGCCGAACGCAGCGACCTTCCGGAAGCCTGGCTGCTGGCGCCGGGGCTGATCGACCTGCAGGTCAACGGCGGCGGCGGCGTCGGCTTCAACGACACGCCGACCCTGCGCGGCGCGCTCGCCATCGCCGCGGCACATCGAGCGCTCGGCACCACCGGGGTGCTGCCGACGGTGATCACCGACGCGCCCGCATCACCGCGGGCGGCGGCGGAGGCGGCGGCGGCGGCGTCGGCGATCCCCGGCAGCGGCGTGCTCGGC
>CAXTNB010000043.1:374-12521 GCA_964245385.1 uncultured Acetobacteraceae bacterium
CCTGGAGGGCCCGTTCCTCAGCCCGGACCGGCCCGGGGTGCACCGCCAGCACTTCATCCGGCCGCCGCAGGAGGCGGATCTCGCCTGGCTCTGCGCGCTGCCGGAGCGGTTCGGCAGCGGCCGGGTGCTGCTGACGCTGGCGCCCGAGCAGGTGCCCGCGGCCGCGATCGCGCGCCTCGCGGCGGCCGGCGTCCGCGTCTCCGGCGGCCACTCCGCCGCCAGCCTGGAGGACAGCCAGGCCGCCCTGCGCGCCGGGATGAGCGGCTTCACCCACCTGTTCAACGCGATGCCGCCGATGGCCGGCCGGGCCCCCGGCATCGCCCTGGCGGCGATGACCGACGCGGCATCCTGCTGCGGCATCATCGTCGACGGCATACACGTGCATCCGGCGATGCTCCGCCTCGCGCTCGCCGCCAAGCCGGCGGGCGGCGTGCTGCTGGTCAGCGACGCCATGCCGCCTGCCGGCACCGACCTCTCCGAGTTCGTGCTGCAGGGACGTCGCGTGCTGCGACGCCGCGGCAGGCTGGAGACCGAGGACGGGGTGCTGGCCGGTGCGGATCTCGACCTGTGCGCCGCGGTGCGACAGGCGATCGCGCTGCTCGGCGTGGCACCCGAAGAGGCGCTGCGCATGGCCTCGCTGTATCCGGCCCGCTTCCTCGGCCTCGACCGCGAGCTCGGCCGGCTGGCGCCGGGCTACCGCGCCGACATCGTGCTGCTCGACGACCGGCTCCGCGCCGCCGGGAGCTGGGTCGCCGGCACCTGGCTCGCGGCGCGCCGCGCGACCGGAGCCGGCGAGGAGCTATCTGGCTGACCCCACTCTGCGCTGCCGCGCCGCGGGATGCGCGGGCGGCTGGATGCGGACCGCGGCCGCCGCCTCGCGAGCCTCGCCGAGCCGTCCGACCTGCCGGACATGCTCGCGCAGGCACGCCGAGATCCCGACCAGGTAGTAGAACATGGGCTGGAAGCCGATGCCGATGAAGGCGCCGCAGGCGAGCAGGGTCAGCAGGGCGACCTGCAGCGCGAACGCCAGCTCCCGCGCCCAGGCCATCTCCTCGACCCGCCTGGTGAGGCGGGCGACCGCGCGCAGCTGATGGAACGCGAAGCCCACGATGAGGGCGAACAGCGCGAGGCCGAGCCAGCCCTGCTCGCCCAGCACCTCGAAATAGATGCTGTGGAACGCCTTGCCGTGGACGACCAGGACGTGGCCGTCGGGGTCGGGCGGGAACTGGATGCGATCGATGATGTAGGCATTGAAGCCGCCGCCGAACGGGTGGCTCGCGACGTAGTCCAGCGTCCACCGCCACACCAGGATGCGGCCCAGCGCCGAGCCCTCGGTGTTGTAGTCGCTGACCGTCGAGATGCGCTCGTTCCAGGCGCTCGAAGTCAGCAGGCTGATGGCGAGTGCCGCCATCACCCCGATCGCCCCGAACAGCAGCTTGCGTCGGCTGCTGAGCCAGAGGCCGGCGCCGACCACGACGAGCCCGATCAGCGCCGTGCGCTCGTAGGTGCCGATCGCGGCCGCGACCGCCGCCACCGCCAGCCCGGCGTAGAGCAGGTCGGTGAGCAGGCTCCTGGGCATGATCCGGCTGTGGCGGCGCAGGTACAGGATGATCGGCACCAGCATCAGCGCCACCGTGGCCAGCGTGCTGCCCTCGGCGAGCAGGCTGTTGCCGCCGATGATGCCGAGCTGCCTGCCGTAGCCGCCGCCGCTGATCATGGTCTTGATCCCGACCGGCAGGAAGTGCACGGCGATCGAGAACAGGTAGATCTGCAGGAACGCCTCGATCTGGATCCGGGAGCGGAACACGAAGGGCAGGAACGCGCCGACGCAGATCGTCTTGAACGCGTAGTTCCACTTGTCCCAGGCCGCGGTCGGCACCTCCGCCCACAGCGCCGTCGACAGGGTCACCCACACCGCGAACAGCATCAGCAGGCAGCTGGTCGCGGTGAGCCGTCCCTTGCGGCGATCCAGCACCGCGTAGCCGCCGAGCGCCGCCACCGCCATGATCAGCGAGACCGGCAGCTGGTTGAGGATCTCGTAGACGACGGCCTGCGGGTAGAACGTGTCCACCCACACGTAGCCGAGGCTGAACATGAACGGAGCCGCCGCCCCGAACACCAGGAACGACACGTAGATCATGGTGATGTAGAGGCTGCGCAGCATGCGGCCGCCCTCAGGGCAGCATCGGCGCGATCGCGTCGCGAGGCCGATCGTCGGATCGCGCCGCGCGCCGCGCCGCCGTGCCTCCGCCACGCGATCCGCCCCGCATCGTCCGCGCGTCCCTGGAACGCCGGACGCGTCGTGCCCGCCACGAGGTCGATCCTCCGCCTTCAGGCGACGGATCGCACGCCGCCGGCGGCGGCTCGGCACGCGCGCGCTTCGGTCGTTCGCCGAACGAGTGCGTGATCCGGTCGAGCTTCACCGCGCGGTATGCCACGAACAGGCAGGTCAGCGTGCTGAGCAGGATGGTGAGGTCGTCGATCAACCGGGTCGTCCGGCGGCAGCGCGCCGATCGGGCCGGCGGCAGGACGCGACGGCCGGGCGGCAACCGCCGCAACGCGTCTCGCCCGGATGCTGACTGAGCCGCGACATCGTATCCCCGACCATACCGATCGGGATTTCATAATTGACACGTAACGTTTATTCAAGGCCGACGACGGCCGCGCGGAGCATCGGCAGGGGGGAAGGCAGCGCAAGGGGCTTTGCCCCTTGGACCCCATCAAAGGCGGAGCCTTTGAAATCCATTCCTTGATGGATCGGGGCCTCAGGCCGAGACGATCAGGCGCTAGCTCCGGCCTGCCGAGGTCGCGGACCAGAATGGCGGCATCGCCTTGAACCGGCGCCAGCGCTCGGTCAGCCTCTCCCCGGCGGCGAGGCTGTCGCGCGCCTGCCAGCCGATCACCACGCCGAGCGCCTGATGCACGCCGCTCGAGCGGCTGGCGCCCCCGACCTCCTGCAGCAGCGGCCGCGTCGTGGCGGCGTCGTGATCCAGCCCCAGCGCCTCCTGCAGCCCGCTCAGCCGGCGCAGGAAGCGCGGCACCTGGTCCGGCTCGGGGCAGGCGGGGGCGCAGAGCGGCAGGAAGAACTCCGAGGCGTAGCGCAGCTTCTTCAGGGTGATGCGGAGCTGATGGCGTTCCTCGGCCGACAGGCGGCGGAAATGCGCGCCCTGCCGGAGCGCGCGGCGATGCAGCCGGCCCAGCACGCGGACGGCGAACGCGGAAGCGGGCTCGGCCAGCACGGCCAGCCCGTCGCGGTCGACCTCGTTGCGCCAGCCGCGTCCGGCGATCCAACGGCCCAGCGACAGCTGCAAGCGCGCGAAGCGGGCGGATGCCAGCGTCTCGCGCACCCTCGCGTAGCCGGCGGCGCGCGACGCCTCCGCCGCCCGGCGCAGCCCGTCGAAGTCGATGCCGGCATCCTGCAGCCGCGCCGGCCGCTCGAGCGTCGTGGTCAGGAACACGTCCCAGCCGCGGGCGGCGCCGAGCTGCGAGGCCGCCCACTTCGCCTCGCCGCCCAGCTCCAGCATGGTCGCCGACGGGATCTCGCGACGCAGCAGCGACAGCGCGGTGCGCATCCGGCGCAGCGCCACCCGCACCTGGTGCACCCCCTCCGGGCTGCCGCCCTCTTCCGCCGCCGGCAGATTGGCATGCAGGTGCGCCCGGCAGCCGGCGAGCACGCCGGCGACCACGTCGTCGACGACCGACTCGCGCAGCAGCCCGGAGGGCGCCGCCTTCTCCGCCCGCGGCCCGCGGCCGGCGGCGAGCGCGTAGCCGCGACGCACCGTTCCCCACGAGCCGACCCGCAGCGGCGCCAGCTCGAGCAGCCGCATGCCGATCTCGTACAGCACGCCCGGATCGCCGGCATGCAGCACCAGCCTGATCTCCGCGAGCGGCGTCGTCTGCGTCGCGCTGCCGATCACGCCCTCGTCGAACACGGCGTCGACCACCGCACCCGGCATCTCGAGCCGGCGTGTCAGGCGGCGCAGCCGGGTCTCGAACAGCGCCGCCAGCGGCGCCGCCGCGAGATGCTCGAGCAGGGAGGCGGGCACCGGCTCCGGTGCCGCCGCGGCGAACCTGGAGAGGTCGGGCGCCGCTCCGTCCACCGCCGTCTGCCAGGCCTGGCCGCCGGACGCCGCCGAAGCGTCGGCCTGCCGCACGGCATCGTGCCGGCGCAACGTCTGGACGAAGCGCCGGCGGTGCCGCTGCACCCGCAGCGACAGCGCGTGGGCGAACAGCGCCTGGTCGGCGGTGTCGTAGTACGTGGTGTCCAGCCGGCGCACGACGCCGCGGTTCCGCGCGTGCTGCACGATGATCGGCGCCGCGCGGAGGCGCTCGATCGTGCCCTCCGCCGGCAGCAGCCGGAGCGTGCGAGGGCCCGGCTCGGTCGCTGGCGGCGCCGGCCCCGCGGCCGCCGGTGCCTCGGCGTCCAGCGGCGTCGCGGCGGGCGTACCGGAGAGCTGGAGCATGGCGGCGGGACACCCTCATCGCGTCACGTTCGACCGGCGCCGCCGGTGCTGCGGCCGAGATGATCGATCAGCGCGGACCGAGAAAGCAAGACCAGCCAGGGCGCTGCCCTGGACCCGCTGCGGCCGGAGGCCCCGGACCGCTATTTCAGCTCTTCGGGCTTGTGCGCGGCCTTGGCGCCGGTCTTCTCGCTCTTGACCACGTATTGCGGGTCGTCCTTGCTCGCCTTGGCGGTGTGACCCTTGATCTTGGTCTGCCCGGTGATCTTCTTCTCGACCACGCCGCGGGTCTTGCCCTGCGCGGTATCCCAGGCGACCTTGTCGCCCGGCTTCGGTTGCTTGGCCATCGCCGTCTCCATTCCCGTTGCGTGACGATCTATCGCGCAGGGCCGCCCGGCGTTCCGGCCGACGAGGGTGCGGGCAGCAAAATCCAGCCCGTCACCGTGCCGCAGGCGGCGAGCGCCATCAGGATGGTCATCGGCCGCGCGCTGCCGTCGGCGGTGATGCCGAGCAGGAAGGTCGCACTCGTGCTCAGCGCCAGCTCGGTGGCGACGCCGATCGCCGCCGCCGCGCCGGCGATCTCGCCGAACGGCTCCATCGCGGCCAGGAACGCCGGCGCCATGATCAGGCCGAGGCCGGTGAACACGGTCAGGGTGAGCAGCACGAACGGCCACAGCGCCGTCATCCCGGCGGCCACCAGGCCGGCCAGCGCCAGCGACGCCGCCGCGACGGCGAGCGAGCCGCCGCCGATCAGCCGGCGCGTGCCGAGCCGACGCAGCATCGGCGCGTTGAACTGGCTGATCCCGATCAGGGCGGCCGCGTGCAGCGCGAACACGATGCCGTAGAGGATCGGCGGCATGCGGTGCAGCGTCACCAGCACGAACGGCGAGCCGGAGATGAAGGTGAACAGCACCGCCTGGGCGCTGCCGGCGATCAGGATCGGCACGATGAAGCGACGGTCGCCGAGCAGCCCGGCATAGCTGGCGGCGATGCGCAGCGGCCCGCTGCGCACCCGCGCCGACGCCGGCAGCGTCTCCGGCAGCAGCCGCAGCGTCATGATCGCCGCCAGGGCCGCGATGACGATCAGCACCACGAAGATCAGCCGCCACGAGGCGAACTGCGCCAGCACGCCGCCGCAGGCGGGGGCCAGGATCGGAGACACGCTCAGCGACAGCATCGCCAGCGACAGCAGGCGTGCGGCATCCGGACCGGTGTACTGGTCGCGTATCACCGCCATCGGGACCACCGCGGTCGCGGCGGCGCCGAGCCCCTGGAAGAAGCGGGCCGCGATCAGCGCGTCGATCGATGGCGCCACCGCCGCCGCCGCCGAGGCCAGCGCGAACAGCGCGAGGCCGAGCAGGATCGGCCGGCGACGGCCGACCGCGTCGGACAGCGGGCCGTAGAACACCTGTCCGATCGCCAGCGACAGGAAGTAGCCGGTCATGCTGAGCTGCACCCGGCCCGGCGAGGCGTGCAGGTCGCGCGCGATCGACGGGAAGCTCGGGATGTACAGGTCGATGGCGAACGCGCCGACGGCGATCAGCAGCCCGAGCACCGCGGCGCGACGCGGCAGCGAGCCGCGCGCGGGCGCGCCGCTCAACGCGCGGCCTGCGGATGCCGCGCCAGACTCGCCTCGGCGCGGCGCGGATACAGGTCGATCAGGCTGGCGAGCACGCCGTTGGTCCAGCCGAAGCCGACCTGCAGCGGATACTCGCCGCCCGATCCGCCGGCGGCACCCGCCTGCACGTCGCGATCCGGCGCCTTGACGTCGTACTTCTCGAGCAGCGCGCCGGAGCTCGCGTAGGCCGCGATCTCGCGCTCGATCCAGCGCGAGGCGATGGTGCGGGCCAGCTCGTCCTGCCCGTAGCCGCGCAGGCCGATGATGGCCATCCACTGCATCGGCGCCCAGCCGTTGGGGCTGTCCCACTGCTGCCCGGTCTGCGGCGCGCGGTCGAGCGCGGTGGTGGCCATGCCGCCCGGGCCGAGCAGGCGGGTGCGGATCGTCGTGGCGACGATCCCGGCCTGCTGGTCGCTGGCGAGGTGGAAGAACAGCGGCACCACCGTCGCCGCCGACAGGGTGCGCGCCCTCGCGCGCTCGGTCCACACGTAGTCGGTGAACGCGCCGAGGTCGGGCGCCCACATCAGCCGACGGATCGCGTCGCGCCGCCGCAGCGCCCGCGCCCGAAAGCTCGCCGCCTGCGCCGCGTCGCCGCGCAGCCGGTAGGCCAGCGACAGCGTCTGCTCCATGTGCGCGAGCAGGCTGTTCAGGTCCACCGGCAGCAGCCGGGTGGTGCGGATCGTGTTCAGGTGGGTGCCGTCGGCGAGCCAGCGCGAGCTGAAGTCCCATCCGGTCTCGCCGCCCGCGCGCAGGTCGCGGTAGAGCTCCGCCGGCGGCCGGCTGCTGGAGGCCGCGGTCGCGACGTCCTCGCGGTAGGACTCGTCGCGCGGGCCGTCGCGGTCGTCCCAGTAGCGGTTGAGCAGCGTGCCGTCGTCGAGCCGCACCGCGTGGCGCGCGGCCTGACCCGGAGCCAGGCCGGCGGCGCCCTCCATCCAGTACTCGTACTCGCGGCGCAGCTGCGGCAGGTAGGTGAGGTAGGTCCGCTTTCCGTCGTGCGACGCGATCAGGTCGATCATGCAGGCGAAGAAGGGCGGCTCCGAGCGGCTGAGATAGTAGCTCCGGTTGCCGTTCGGCACGTGCCCGTAACGGTCGATCAGCGAGGCCATGTTGCGCAGCATGTCGCGCGCGAGCTGGGCGCGGCCGTCATGCTCGAGGCCGAGCATGGTGAAGTAGCTGTCCCAGTAGTAGATCTCGCTGAACCTCCCGCCGGGGACGATGTACGGGTAGGGCAGCGGCAGCAGCGAGGAGAAATCGTGCCCCTCGTCGGGCTCGCGGCGCAGCACGTCCCACATGTCCGAGATGTAGTCCCGCACGCCCTGCTCGGGCGCAAGGCGATACGGCACCGCCTTGCGCGCGGCGATGCGGAAATGCCGGTCCACGAAGCGGCGCAGGTCGAAGCCGGGCCGGTCGCGCGCGCGCAGGTAGTCGGCGAGGATCGAGGCCGGCGCCTCGTCCGGCACCGCGTCGGCGAAGCTCTTGGAGTCCGCGAACACGCCCTCGGTCTCCACCGCCGCGTACAGCGGACCGAACGCCCCCGAGGGCGGCTGCGGATCGGAGACGGCCGTCGCCGCGGCGGCCGCCGGCGGCGGGACCGCGGCCAGCGCAACCGCGACCAGCAGGCGGGCGAGCGGGCGCCGCACGTCGATCCCCGGCGGAACCCTCAGCGATAGGAGCTTCGGGCGGCGGTCGCTTCGGCGCGCTGCTGCGACGCGGGCAGGCCGAGCAGCTCCGCCACCTTCGCCGCGAGCTGCTCGCGCTGGAACGGCTTGCTGATCAGCTGCACGCCGTCGTCCAGGCGGCCGTGATGGACGATCGAGTTCTCGGTGTAGCCCGACATGAACAGGATCTTGACCTCCGGACGCAGCGCGGTGATGCGCTCGGCGATCTCGCGCCCGCGCAGCCTGCCGGGCAGCACGACGTCGCTGAGCAGCATGTCGATCTCCGAGGCGTGGGCATCGAACACGGCCATCGCCTCCTGGCCGTCGGCGGCCTCGAACACCTGGTAGCCGTAATCGCGCAGGATCGCGACCGTGATCTCGCGCACCGCGGGCTCGTCCTCGACCACCAGCAGCGTCGCCTCGGCACGGGCGAGCTCGATCGGCGCGCTGCTGCGCCCGGCAGGTGCCGCGGCGCCGCCGATCGCGCGCGGCAGGTACAGCTTGACCGAGGTGCCGTGACCGGGCTCGGAGTAGATCTTCACGTGACCCTTCGACTGCTTGATGAAGCCGAACACCATCGCCAGGCCCAGCCCGGTGCCCTGCCCGTCCGGCTTGGTGGTGAAGAACGGCTCGAACACCCGCGCCGCCACCTCGGCGGTCATGCCGTGACCGGTATCGGACACCGCGAGCATGACGTAGTCGCCCGCCGTCACCTCGGCGTGCGCGCGGGCATAGGCCGGATCGAGCACCTTGTTGGCCAGCTCCAGGGTCAGCCGGCCGCCTTCCGGCATGGCGTCGCGCGCGTTCAGGGCCAGGTTCAGCAGCGCGTTCTCGAGCTGTGCGGCGTCCGCCATCGCGGCCCACAGGCCGGCGCTGCCGACGAAGCGCACCTCGATGCGCTCGCCCAGCGTGCGGGCGAGCAGCGGCACCAGCTCGGGCACGGTGCGCGACAGGTCGACCGGCGCCGGCGCCAGCGGCTGCCTGCGGGCGAAGGCGAGCAGCTGCGCGGTCAGGCTGGCGCCGCGTTGCGACGCCCACACCGCCCGGCCGATCCGGGCCTGCAGGGCGTGATCGTCGGGGAGCTTGCGCTGCACGGTCTCCAGGTTGCCCAGGATGACGGTCAGCAGGTTGTTGAAGTCGTGGGCGATGCCGCCGGTGAGCTGGCCGATCGCCTGCATCTTCTGGGCCTCCCGCAGCACCGCCTCGGCCTGCATCCGCTTGGTCATGTCCGAGACCGTCAGCACGAAGCCCTCGCCGGGCATCGGCGTGCGGCGGAGCTCCAGATGATGGCCGTCGCTGCGGGTCCGCTCGTAGGTCACCGCCTCGCCCCTGGACTGGGTGCCGCCGGCGCGTATCTGCGCCTCGCTCTCCAGCACGATCCGGTCGGCGTCATCCTCGGCGCAGTGCGCGACCAGCGAGGCGTAGCCGATACCGGGTGCCACCAGCCGGTCGGGAAGCCTGAGCAGCACCTGGAAGCACTCGTTCCAGTTCGTCAGCAGGCCGTCCGCATCGAACACCGCGACACCCTGGCTCAGGCTGTCCAGCGAGGCGCGCAGCCGCAGCGCCAGCGTCCGCTGCTCCTCCTCGGTGAGCCGCGACCTGACCCAGGCCGCGTTCAGGGTGCGGGCGGACCAGGCCAGGGCGAGCAGGGCCAGGGCGGCGCCGGCGAGCGCCGAGGCGCTCAGCCACCAGCCGCGGCGCGCGGTGGAGGCCAGGCGCCGCTCGAGCAGACCCTGCTCCTCGGCGGTCATGTCCTTCAGGATGGCCTGCGCCCGCAGCATCTCGGTGTGGCCGATGCCGGTCCTGATCAGCGCCAGCGCCGGCTCGAAGCCGGATGCCTGACGCACCCGTCGCACCTGGGCCATGAAGTCGAGCCGCTGCTGCAGCCCCGGCGCCCGGGCACGCACGCGGCTGGGCTGCCCGGGGTTGTCGGGCGTCAGGCGGCGCAGATCCTCCTGCTCGAGGACGATGTCGCCGGTCGCCTGCGTATACGGCTCGAGATAGCGCTCGTCGCCGGTCATGACGTAGCCGCGCTGTCCGGATTCCGCGTCGCGCAGGCTGATCTCGAGGCTCTTGATCGACGCCAGCACCTCGTAGGTGTGCCGGACCCAGCCCTCCTCGCTCTGCACCGCGGCCAGCCGGTCCCAGGTCAGGCCGCAGACCAGCAGCAGCACGGTGGCCCACGCCACCAGGGCGATCCGGTTTGCCCGCGCGATGCCGTGACTGCGCAACTGGCGACCACCACCCATGAAAGATCCCGCGTCCGAGACGACCCCCGACAGGTCGTTCTGATGTAAAAACTATCTGGCCGACCTTATCAGCTTTTCCCGAGCATCAGGCGCGCCGATGTCGCCAGCCGGTCCACCCGGTCGTTATTCTCGTCTCCGGAATGACCTCGCACCCACTGCCACGACACCTGGTGCCGCTTCGCCGCCTCGAGCACGCGACGCCACAGATCCATGTTGGCGACCGGGTCGCCCGACGCGTTGCGCCAGTTGCGCCGCACCCAGCCGCTGGACCAGCGGGTGACGCCGTTGCGGACATATTCGCTGTCGGTGTGCAGCACCACGCTGCACGGGCGCGACAGCGCTTCCAGCGCCTCGGCCGCCGCCGTCAGCTCCATGCGGTTGTTGGTGGTCTGGGGCGCACCGCCGCTGAGCTCGCGCTCCGCATCGCCGAAGCGCAGCAGCACGGCCCAGCCGCCCGGCCCAGGGTTGGGCTTGCAGCCGCCATCGGTCCACGCCTCGACCCGCCGCGGTGCGGCCTCAGACTCCATAGGCAGCCGCATCCTCCGCCGCGAGATGGAAGCGCAGGCGGTGCAGGTAGTCGAGCGGGTGCTTGGGCGTCACCAGCGCGCCGGGCGGCGGGTTCAGCCAGTCGTACAGCCGGGTCAGCAGGAAGCGGATCGCCGCACCCGCGGCCAGCACCGGCATCGCCGCGCGCTCCGCCGGCTCGAGGCGACGCACGCTCTCGTAGCCGCGGACCAGCAGCGCCGCGCGACCGGGATCGAAATGCGCCGCGCCGTCCGGGGCCGGCTCGAAGCACCAGGCGTTGAGGCACACCGCCAGGTCGTAGGCGAGCAGGTCGGTGCAGGCGAAGTAGAAATCGATCACGCCGGAGAGCCGCCGGCCGAGGAAGAACACGTTGTCCGGGAACAGGTCGGCGTGGATCTGCCCGCGCGGCAGCGCCGGACGGCCGCCCTCGCCCGGCCAGGCCGGCAGGATGCGGCCGAGCGCCGCGTCCAGCTCGGCCACCAGCCCCGCCTGCACCGCATCGCCGCCGGCGCGGCTGCGCTGCAGCAGCGCCGGCCAGGCCTGCGGCCCGAGCGCGTTGACGCGCGGCGTCGGGTAGCCCAGCCCGGCCAGGTGCAGCCGCGCCAGGGTCTCGCCGAGCTGCAGGCAGTGCTCCGGGCGCACCCGCCGCGGCCACACGCCGGGCAGGAAGCCGGTGATCGCCGCCGGTCGTCCGGCCAGCTCGCGCAGCGCCTCGCCGTCGCGTCCCGCGACCGGCAGCGGGCAGGAGATGCCGCGCGCCGCGAGGTGGCGCATCAGGCCGAGGAACCAGGGCAGCTCCCGCCGGTCGACCCGCTTCTCGTACAGCGTCAGGATGAAGTCGCCGGCTCCGGTGCGCAGCGAGAAGTTGCTGTTCTCGACCCCCTCGGCGATGCCGCGGAAGGCGACCAGCTCGCCGATCTCGTATTCGCGGAGAAAGCCGGCCAGCGCCTCGTCGGTGACGTCGGTGTAGACCGCCATGTGCCGGCCGGCATCAGCCCAGGGGCGCTGGCAGCTTGAAGATCACGTCCTCCTGCTTGACCGTGCGCTCCTCGATCTCGAGCGCGAAGCGGGCGGAGAGCGCGTGGACCATCTCCTGCACCAGCGCCTCCGGCGCCGAGGCGCCGGCGGTGATGCCCAGCGTGCGCACGCCGTCCAGCACCGACCAGTCCAGGTCGCGCAGCGTCGGCACCAGCAGCGCGCGCGGCGTGCCGGAGCGCTCGGCGACCTCGCGCAGGCGCTGCGAGTTCGACGAGTTCGGGCTGCCGATGACGATCACCAGGTCGCAGCCGGGCGCGATCGCCTTCACCGCCTCCTGCCGGTTGGTGGTGGCGTAGCAGATGTCCTCGCGCTTCGGCCCTTCCAGCAGCGGGAAGCGCGCCCGCAGCACCGAGACGATCTCGGCGGTGTCGTCGACCGACAGCGTGGTCTGGGTGATGAAGGCGAGTCGCGTCGGGTCGGCCGGCTGCACCCGCCGCGCCTCCTCGGCGTCCTGCACCAGGGTCACCGCACCCGGCGGCAGCTGGCCCATGGTGCCGACCACCTCGGGGTGTCCGGCGTGGCCGATCATCAGGATGTGCCGGCTGTCCGGACCGCCCTCGGCGTAGTGCCGCTCGGCCTCGCGGTGCACCTTGCTGACC
>CAXTNB010000044.1:0-10988 GCA_964245385.1 uncultured Acetobacteraceae bacterium
GCCCGCCGCCAAGCCGGTCGCGCCGCGCAAGCCGGGACGGCCGGCGCGACGCTGAGGCCGCCCCCGCCCGCTCCTCTGTCGGGGTCCACGCCTTGCGCTATCTCTTCGTCCACCAGAACTTCCCGGGCCAGTTCCTGCACCTGGTCCGCCACCTCACGCGGCAGGACGCGCACGAGATCGTCTTCATCAGCGAGCCGAACCAGAACGTGATCCCCGGCGTGCGTCGGGTCTCGTACCGGATGCCCCGCGGCGCCTGCCCGGAAACCTACCAGGTGGCGCAGGAGTTCGAGGTTGCCACGCTGCGCGCCGAGCTGGTGGCGCAGGCGGCGCGCACGCTCAAGCAGCTCGGCTTCACCCCGGACATCATCATCGGCCATCACGGCTGGGGCGAGCTGCTCAACCTGCGCGACGTGTTCCCCGACACGCCGCTGCTCGGCTACCTCGAGTTCTTCTACCATACCGACAGCTTCGACGTCGGCTTCGATCCCGAATTCCCCAACGACCCGTCGATGTTCCCGCGCGTGCGCGCCAAGAACGCGGTCAACCTGCTGGCGCTGACCAACGGCGGCATGGGCCAGACGCCGACCCTGTTCCAGCGCTCGACCTATCCGGCTTGGGCGCACGCGCAGATCTCGGTGCTGTCCGAGGGCGTCGACCTCGACGTCTGCGCGCCCGACCCGCAGGCATCGGAGCAGGATTTCCTGCTCGGCGCGGTGCGCGTGGCACCCGACGAGAAGCTGGTGACCTACGTCTCGCGCGACCTGGAGCCGTACCGGGGTTTCCACGTCTTCATGCGCGCGCTGCCGCGCATCCTGCGCGCACGGCCCGACGCGCGCATCATCGTGGTCGGCGGCGACGGCGTCAGCTACGGCGCCCGGCTCGCCGAGGGCACCTGGCGCGAGCACATGCTGCGCGAGGTGGGCGCGAACCTGGACCTCGCGCGCGTGCATTTCGTCGGCAAGCTCGACTATGCCAGCTATGCCGGGCTGCTGAAGCGTTCCGACACGCACGTGTACCTGACCTACCCGTTCGTCGCCTCCTGGTCGCTGCGCGAGGCGATGGCGAGCGGCTGCGCCATCGTCGGCAGCCGCACCGCGCCGGTGGAGGAGTTCATACGCGACGGCCGCACCGGCCTGCTGACGCCGTTCCACGACCCGCAGCAGCTCGCCGACAGCGTGCTCGAGATGCTGGAGAACCGCAGCTTGTCGACGAGGCTGCGACGCGCGGTGCGCCGCGAGGCGGTGCGCACCCTGGCGATGGAGGACTACCTGGCCCGCTACGGGGCGCTGATCGAGCGCATGGTCGGCTAGTCGCCGCCGCGCGCGGCTATTGCTGCCCCGCCGCCAGGGCGGCGCGGATCACCTCGCCCGCCTCCTCGCGGCTCGCCCAGCCGGTCACCTTCACCCACTTGCCGGGCTCCAGATCCTTGTAGCGGGTGAAGAAGTGCTCGATCGACTGCCGGGTGATCGGGGCCAGGTCGTCGATGCCGTGCACCGCCGTGTAGAGCGGGTGGATCTTGTCGTGCGGCACGCAGATGATCTTCTCGTCCTGGCCGCTCTCGTCCTCCATCCTGAGCATGCCGATCGGGCGGGCGCGTATCACGGCACCCGGCACCACGGCGGCCGGCACCAGCACCAGCGCGTCGGCGGGATCGCCGTCGTCGGCCAGCGTGCCGGGGATGAAGCCGTACGCCGCCGGATAGGCCATCGGCGTGAACAGGAAGCGGTCGACCACGACCGCGCCGCTCTCCTTGTCGACCTCGTACTTGACCGCGGAGCCCTGCGGGATCTCGATGACCACGTTGATGTCCCACGGCACGTCGCGGCCGGGGCTGATCTTCGAGACGTCCATGCGCGCTCTCCTGGTTCGCTGCCGGAAGCTATCGGCCGCCTGAAACCTTGCCAAGTGCGGGTCGATGCGCGATCTGAGGGGCGGCTTGTGCGCCCGTAGCTCAATGGTTAGAGCGGGCCGCTCATAACGGCTTGGTTGCGGGTTCGAGTCCTGCCGGGCGCATGCTCGCTTTCCGGATCCCGGATCCGGCCCCCTCTTCGTCAGGAGCCAGTCATGGCAGCCTACCAGTACGTCTACGTGATGAAGGACCTGACCAAGGCCTATCCCGGCGGACGCGAGGTGTTCAAGGGCATCACGCTCTCCTTCCTGCCCGGGGTCAAGATCGGCGTGCTGGGCGTCAACGGTGCGGGCAAGTCGACGCTGCTGAAGATCATGGCCGGCATCGAGACCGAGTACGGCGGCGAGGCCTGGGCGGCCGAGGGGGTGCGCATCGGCTACCTCGAGCAGGAGCCGAAGCTCGACGCCAGCCTCAGCGTCGGAGAGAACGTGGCCCTCGCGTTCGGGCCGCTGATGCGGGCGGTGGAGCGCTTTAACGCCATCTCCATGCAGTTCGCCGAGCCGATGGACGACGCGCAAATGGACGCCCTGCTCGCCGAGCAGGCCACCCTGCAGGAGCAGATCGAGGCCGGCGACGGCTGGGAGCTCGACCGCAAGATCGAGATCGCGCTGGACGCGCTGGGCTGCCCGCCGGCGGAGGCCGAGGTCGGGAAGCTCTCCGGCGGCGAGCGGCGCCGCGTGGCGCTGTGCCGGCTGCTGCTGGAGAAGCCCGACATCCTGCTGCTCGACGAGCCGACCAACCATCTCGACGCCGAGAGCGTCGCCTGGCTGGAGCGCACGCTGCGCGACTACGCCGGCACGGTGATGGTGATCACCCACGACCGCTACTTCCTCGACAACGTCACCAACTGGATCCTCGAGATCGAGCGCGGCCGCGGCTACCCGTTCGAGGGCAACTACTCGTCCTGGCTGACGCAGAAGCGCCGTCGCCTGCAGCAGGAGGAGAAGGAGGAGAGTGCGCGCAGCCGCGCGCTCGCCGCCGAGCAGGAGTGGATCGGCTCGAGCCCGCGCGCGCGGCAGGCCAAGAACAAGGCGCGCATCGCCAACTACGAGAAGATGCTGGCGGCGAACGCCGACCGCGCCGGCGGCACCGCCGACATCGTCATCACCCCGGGGCCCCGCCTCGGCGGCACGGTGATCGAGGCCGAGCAGCTGCGCAAGGCGTTCGGCAACCGGCTGCTGATCGACGACCTCGACTTCAAGCTGCCGCCGGGCGGCATCGTCGGCGTGATCGGGCCGAACGGCGCCGGCAAGTCCACCCTGTTCAAGATGATCCTCGGCCAGGAGCATCCCGACGGCGGCGCGCTGAAGATCGGCGAGACGGTCAGGCTCGGCTACGTCGACCAGTCGCGCGACACGCTCGACGCCGACAAGAACGTCTGGGAGGAGATCTCCGGCGGCACCGACGTGATCTATCTCGGCAAGCGCGCGGTGCCGTCGCGCGCCTATGTCGGCGCCTTCAACTTCAAGGGGTCGGACCAGCAGAAGAAGGTCGGCATCCTCTCGGGCGGCGAGCGCAACCGGGTGCACCTGGCCAAGATGCTCAGGCGCGAGAGCAACGTGATCCTGCTCGACGAGCCGACCAACGACCTCGACGTCGACACGCTGCGGGCACTCGAGGAGGCGCTCGGCGAGTTCGCGGGATGCGCCGTGATCATCTCGCACGACCGCTGGTTCCTCGACCGGCTGGCGACGCACATCCTGGCCTTCGAGGGCGACAGCCACGTCGAGTGGTTCGAGGGCAACTTCCAGGCCTACGAAGAGGACAAGCGACGACGCCTCGGCGCCCAGGCGACCGAGCCGCACCGCATCAAGTATCGTCCGCTGGCCCGCTGAGGATCACGGCCGGCGCGTCTTCCGTGCGGCCCGGCGATGAGCACGCCGCCGCCGTTCGGCCGGGTGGTGCGCACCGCCCGGCTGCTGCTGAAGCCGGTCGGCTGGCCGGACCTCAACGACATGGTGGCGCTGAAGAGCGACGCCGGCGCGTTCGGGCTGATGCTCGGCGGCGTGCGCTCGCGCGCGCAGGCGACCGAGGAGATGGCCGACGACATCGCGTTCTGGGCGCGGCGCCGGGTCGGCATCTTCACCATCCGGGAGGGCGAACGCTTCCAGGGCATGACCGGGCTGCACGAGCGGCCGGACGGGCTCGGGCTGGGTCTGCGCTTCGCGATCTGGTCGCAGGCGCGCGGCCGGGGCATCGCGCGCGAGGCGGCGGCGGCGGCGCTTCGCTTCGCCCACGACCACGGCGAGACGCGGGTGGTCGCGGTGGCGCGGGAGAGCAACTTCGCCTCCCGCACGATCCTGGGCGGCATCGGCATGAGCGTGTGCGGCGGCTTCCAGCGCAACGGCACCGCGATGCTCATCTACGAGAGCCGGCGCGACTAGCCTGCGGCCCGCTCCTGGGGCCGTGACGCCGTCAGCTCAGGAGGCGTGCTCGGCCTGACGCTGCATGGCGCTGAGCAGCACGCCGATGTTGTTGCCGTTGCGCTGCAGGTAGCTGGAGTAGTCGCCGCGCTGGGTGATGCTCAGGCTCACCCCCTCGCCGATCACGTCGTTTTTTTTATTGTTTCGGGGTACATGGTGTATCACCCACTGCACGTTGGTCTGCGGCTGCCCGGGGCGGTAGATGGTCGTGCTGACCATGGTCTGCCCCGGCCCGCGCGGCGCGCTGGCGCCGATGTCGAAGCGCACCCCCTGGTACTCGCCGAGCTTGCCGGTGATGGCGTTGAGCAGCACGCGGTGGAACAGCTGCAGGAACCTCTGCTGCTGGTCCGGCGTCGCCATGCGCCAGTAGCGTCCGAGGCAGAACCGCCCGATGCCGTTCACGTCGACGTTCTCGTCGATCAGCGGCAGGATCTGCTGTCGCTTCTCGGCGAGCGAGCTCGGGCTGTTGATGATCGCGATCAGCTTCTCGCTGAGCTGGCGCACGAACCCGGAGCTGACGGACTCCGCCGCGACGGCGCCCGAGGTGGGCGACGCCAGCACGGCGACGCCGGCTGCCAGCAGGCCGGCGAGCCTGCGGCGTGTCATGGGAGTGAGCATCGTCTCGGCCCCGATCATTGCGTGTACCAGTCCGGTGTCGTCATTCGCCTGTCCTCCCGCACCGTCTCCACCTGTGCCGCGCGATGCTGCCGGTAGAGGCTGCGCAGGGTGGCATAGGGATCTAGCGCATCGCGGTTGACCTGGTCGAGTTCGTCGAGGACGGCCGCCCTCGCATCGACCGCGCCGAGAGCGTACAGGCCCCAGTTCAGGGTCAGCAAGCCGTAGCCGCGCGGGACGTAGGTCAGCGGCGAGAGGGCGATGTCCAGGCCGAACCCGCTCGCCGCTCGCGGCGAGGAGGGGCCGAGCACCGGCAGGAACAGGTAGGGGCCCTCCGGCACGCCCCACAGGGCGAGCGTGATGCCGCCATCCGCCTCGTGCGCCGGATAGCCCAGGTCCTTGGCGACGTCGAAGATGCCGACGACGCCGGCGGTGGAGTTGATCAGGAAGCGCATGAAGGTGTCGCCGGCGCGCCGCGGCTTGCCCTCCAGGATGTCGTTGCCGAACAGGGCGGGGCTGCTGATGTTGGCCAGCGTGTTGTGCACCCCGGTCCGTACCGGCTGCGGCACGACCTCGACGTAGGCCTTCGCCACCGGACGCAGCGTGTAGTGGTCCACCGTGTTGTTGACCCGGTAGAAGAAGCGGTTGGTCGGCTCCAGCGGATCGTTGTTGCTCTGGTAGTCGGCGAGCTCCTGCGGGTCGGTCGGACGCGTGGCGCAGCCGCCCAGCGCCAGCAGCGACGCCGTCGCCGCGACGGCGAGCGACCAGCGCCAGTTCGCCGCATCCCGCGGTGCCGCCACCGCGGCACGATCCTCGTGATCGGCGTGCATCGTCATTCCGGCTGGCCTCGCTCAGGTCGGCGCATGACGAAGCTGTCACGCACATGCCTGTCTATCATGCGTCTCGCCGCGCGCAATCGGCTAGGCCGAGATCGCCGACGCAGGCCGGCTCGCGCCTCAAGAGGTTTGTGCCGGCGTCCCGACCCCGCTAGATTGTGATGCAGCTGCGCGGTCTTCCGGCCGCGTGCCGTATCGGAACCCACCGCAACCGGACGCCCGCGCATGCCCGACCACGATCGCTCCGACCTGGCGCCGCTCGAGCGTTGGCTCACCGGGCCGCGCATCCAGGGCCTGCCGGCCCTGCTCGGCAGCCGGCCGCCGGTGCTGTCGTTCGAGTTCTTCCCGCCGCGCACCGAGGCGCTGGAGGCGCAGCTCTGGTCGTGCATACGACGGCTGGAGCCGCTCTGCCCCAGCTTCGTCTCGGTCACCTACGGTGCGGCCGGCTCGACCCAGGCGCGCACCCACGACACCGTGGCCCGGCTGGTGCGCGAGACCACGCTGACGCCGGCGGCGCACCTGACCTGCGTCGGCGCGTCGCGCGGGGCGGTCGACGACGTCGCCCGCCGCTACTGGGCGGAGGGCGTCCGCCACATCGTCGCCCTGCGCGGCGACCCGCCGGGCGGCGGTCCGTTCGAAGCCAGCGCCGACGGCTACGGCAACGCCGCCGAGCTGGTCGCGGGGCTGCGGCGGGTCGCGGACTTCGAGCTGTCGGTGGCGGCCTACCCGGAGGTGCATCCCGACGCGCACAGCCCGCAGGCCGACCTCGACAACCTCAAGCGCAAGCTGGATGCCGGCGCCACCCGCGCCATCACCCAGGTGTTCTTCGAGGCCGAGACCTACCTGCGCTTCATCGATCGCTGCCTCGCCGCGGGGATCACCGCGCCGGTGGTGCCGGGCATCATGCCGGTCTCCAACTTCGCCTCCGCCAAGCGCTTCGCGCAGAGCTGCGGCACCACCATTCCGTCCTGGCTGGACGCGATGTTCGCCGGCACCGAGGAGGATCCCGAGATCCGTCGCATGGTCGGCGCGGTGGTCGCCGCCGAGCAGGTGCGGCTGCTGCAGGCCAACGGCGTCGACGAGTTCCACTTCTACACCCTCAACCGCCCCGACCTGACCTACGCGATCGGCCACATCCTCGGCGTGCGGCCGCAGCCGGTCGAGGCTCGCCAGCCGGCCTGATCCGCCGGCCCGAGGCGGCATCACCGCGCGGGCGTCTCCTGGCTCAGCTGCTGGATCAGCAGCGCCACCAGGCCGGACCAGCCGGTCTGGTGCGAGGCGCCGACGCCGCGGCCGGTGTCGCCGTCGAAATACTCGTAGAACAGCGCCAGCTCGCGGAAATGCGGATCGTCCTGCAGGATCGCCGGCGCACCGTGCACGGCGCGACGTCCGTCGGTGCCGCGCGTGAACAGGCCGACCAGGCGCCGCGACAGCTCGCAGGCGACGTCGTGCAGGCTCGCCATGTTGCCCGAACCGGTGGGACACTCCACCTTCAGTCCGTCACCGTAATAACGGTGCAGGCGACGCAGCGACTCGATCAGCAGGTAGTTGACCGGCATCCAGACCGGACCGCGCCAGTTGGAGTTGCCGCCGAACAGCCGTGATCGCGATTCCGCCGGCCAGTAGCCGAGCTCGTAGTCCTGGCCGTCGCACTCCAGCCGGTAGGGCTGACGTTCGTGCGCCTTGGAGACCGCGCGTATGCCGTGCGGCGACAGGAACTCGGTCTCGTCGAGCATGTACTGCAAGATCTTGGTCAGGCGGTGGGCGCGCAGCAGCGAGATCAGCGTGGTGTCGCCGGTGCCCGGCACGTCCCAGTGCGAGACCAGCCCGGCGAGGTCGGGCCGGTTCTCCAGGAACCAGCCCATCTGTGCCTTGAGCTGCGGCAGCCGGTCGATCTGCTCGCCGGACAGGATGGTGACCGCGAACAGCGGGATCAGCCCGACCATCGAGCGGGCGCGCAGCGGGATCCGCCTGCCGTCGGGAAAGCCCAGCTGGTCGTAGAAGAACTGGTCCTGCTCGTCCCACAGGCTGATGCCCTCGGCGGCGGCGATCAGCAGGAAATGCTCGAAGAACTTTGCCGCCACGTCCTCGTAGGCGCTGTCCTGCAGCGACAGTTCGACCGCGATATGAAGCATCGCCAGCGCGTACATCGCCATCCAGGCGGTGCCGTCCGACTGCGACAGCTCGCCGCCGGTCGGCAGCGGTGCCGAGCGGTCGAAGATCGCGATGTTGTCCAGGCCGAGGAAGCCGCCCTGGAACACGTTGCGTCCCGTGGCGTCCTTGCGGTTAACCCACCAGGTGAAGTTCATCAGCAGCTTGTTGAACACGCGCCTGAGGAAGAGGTGGTCGGCGACACCGTTGCACTCGCGGTCCATCTCGAACACGCGCCAGGCCGACCAGGCATGCACCGGCGGGTTGGCGTCGCTGAACGACCACTCGTAGGCGGGGAGTGCCGCGTTGGGATGGATGAACCACTCCCGGGTCAGCAGCAGGATCTGCTGCTTGGCGAAGTCCGGGTCGACCAGCGCCAGCACCGGGCACTGCAGCGCGAGGTCCCACGAGGCGAACCAGGGATACTCCCACTTGTCCGGCATCGACATGATGTCCGACGCCCGCACGTGGCCCCAGTCGCCGTTGCGCAACACCCCGCGGCCGGGCGGCGGCTTCGGCGGCCGGGCGTCGCCCTCCAGCCAGAGATGCACGTTGTAGTAGTAGAACTGCTTCGACCAGATCATGCCGGCCAGCGCCTGCCGCTGCACCGAGCGGCGGTCGGCGTCCGCGTCGCGCGCCTGCAGGGCCGCGTAGAACGCGTCGGCCTCCTCGATGCGCAGCCTGAAGACGTCGTCGAAGCCGTCGAACGGTGCCGCCGTCTCCGCCTCCGGGCGCAGCCGCAGGCGCAGCACGTGCTCCGCGCCAGCGGCGAGGCTGATCTCGTGCAGGGCGGCGCACTTGGTGCCGCGCGGCTCCGGGTTGATCGCGCCGGTGTCGCCGGCGACGACGAAATCGTTGATCCCGTCCTTGAAGAAGCCGGACGCGCTCTGCCCGTACAGCCTGCGCACGTTGGTCTCGTTGTCGCAGAACAGCAGCCGGTCGGCGCTCTCGACGAAGCAGCGCATCGCCTCCAGGCCGGGGTGCTGGGCGTGCAGCTCGCGTTCGGAGACCCCCTGCAGCGACGGCCTGGCGACGCCGTCGGACCAGGACCAGTCGTTGCGTGCCCAGAGCTGCGGCAGCACGCTCAGCTGCGCCTCGTCGGGTCCGCGGTTGACGATGCGCACGCGCATCAGGATGTCGTCGGGTGCGGCCTTCGCGTACTCGACGAACACGTCGAAGTAGCGCCCGTCATCGAACAGGCCGGTATCGATCAGCTCGAACTCGGGCCGATCCTGGCCGCGGCTGCGGTTCTCCTCGAGCAGCCGCTCGTACGGGTAGGCGCGCTGCGGATACTTGTAGAGCATCTTCAGGTACGAATGGGTCGGCGTCGCATCCAGGTGATAATAGAGTTCCTTGACGTCCTCGCCGTGATTGCCCTCCGCGTTGGTCAGGCCGAACAGCCGCTCCTTGAGGATGGGATCGTGCCGGTTCCACAGCGCCAGCCCCAGGCACCAGCGCAGCTTCTCCTCGCCGAAGCCGGCGAGCGCATCCTCTCCCCAACGATAGGCGCGCGAGCGCGCGTGGTCGTGCGGCAGGCTGGTCCAGGCCTCGCCGTCGGCGCTGTAGTCCTCGCGCACCGTGCCCCACTGCCGGTCGCTCGGATACGGGCCCCAGCGTCGCCAGGCCACCCCCTCGCGCGCTTCCAGCAGGCGCGCGCCCTCGCGGGTGCGCATGATCTCGCCCTGGATCATGCGCCCAGCGTCTCCACCAGGGCGTGCAGCCGGGCTCGCGTGCCCTCGTCGGCGCAGCCGTTCACCGCCTCCGGACGCCAGTGGCGCTGGAAGGCGCGCAGCGTCGTGGCCAGCCTGTCGTCCATCCCGCCCGCATCCTCCACCCGGTAGCCGATCGCGCGCAGCTGCCGCCGCACCGCCAGCAGCCCGGCCGCGTCGCGCACCGGATCGCCCTCGCCCAGATCCGCCGCCGCGTGCGGCCAGACCCCGATGCCGCCCTGCGCCAGCGCCGCCCAGGGGAACAGCTCGCCCGGGTCCTGCTTGCGGTCGGGGGCGACGTCGCTGTGCCCGAGCACGCGCGCGGGCGGGATCGGGTGGCGGCCGAGGACGTCGCGGCAGAGCCGGCGCACCGCCGCGAGCTGCGGCTCGGGGAAGGCACGATAGCCCCACTCGTGGCCCGGATTGACGATCTCGATGCCGATCGAGCTGTCGTTGAGATCCTCGCGGCCGTGCCAGAACGAGACGCCGGCATGTGCGGCGCGACGATGCTCCTCGACCAGCCGGAACACCCGGCCGTCCTCCTCGACGACGTAGTGCGAGGACACGCCGGCATCCGGGTCGCACAGGCGGGCGATCGCCTCGGCGCCGCTGCGCATGCCGGTATAGTGCAGGATCAGCGTGTCGATGACCGCGCCCTCGGGACGGTCGCGCTGGTTGGGGCTGTCCAGCAGGATCATCGGGGCGGCGGCCGCATCCTACAGGCCGCGCTCGCGCTTGATCCGGTCCCAGGCGGCGTTGATCCGCGCCACCCGGTCGCCCGCCTTGACGATGGCCGCCGGCGGCACGCCGCGCGCGGTCATCGAATCCGGATGGTTCTCGCGCATCAGCCGGCGCCAGGTCTGGCGGATCTCGTCGTCGCTGGCGCCGGGCTTCAGCCCGAGCACCGCGTAGGCGTCGGGCTCCTCCGAACCGGGTCGCGCAGCACCGCTCTCGGCGCGATCCCAGGAGGCGCGCGACAGCCCCATCGCCCGGTGCACGCGGCGCAGGAAGTCGGTCTCCTGCTGGTTCAGCGCGCCGTCGGCGCGCGCGATGGCGAACAGCGCCACCAGCACGTCCTCCAGCACGGTACGCTGATCGGCGAACGCCTGGGCGAGCTCAGCGGCGAACGGCTCGAAATCGTCGGTGCGGGTGCGGGCCTGGTCGAACAGCCGGCCGATCTCGCGCGTCGACTCCGGCGGGATGCGGAAGCAGCGCTTGAAGGTGTCGATCTCGCGCCGGTTCACCGGCCCGTCGCACTTGGCGAGCTTGGCCGACAGGATCACCGCGACGATGGCGAACATCTGGTCCTTGCGGCCCATCACGCCGGCCATCCGCACCGCGACCC
>CAXTNB010000044.1:10998-12391 GCA_964245385.1 uncultured Acetobacteraceae bacterium
CGCGGCACCCCCGGGAGCCGGCTGCAGGCGCCCGCGCATGTCGCCGACCACGCCCAGCCAGCCGCCCGCCGGCGGATCGAGCAGCGAGCCGCGATCCGCCGCGTGACCCAGTGCCGCACCCAGCACCGCACCCATCGGACCGCCCATCGCGAAGCCGGTCACGCTGCCGAACAGCTTGCCCCAGATTGCCATCTGAGGGCCAATATCACGCGCGGCGCCGACCGGCCAAGCAAGCCGGCCAGGCGAGCCGGCCAGGCGAGCCGCGTCAGCCTCGAGCCGCCGACGCGCGTGGGCGCGGGCTCAGGCGGCGAAGTGGCGCGGGCGATCGACGCAGACGCGGTGCGCGAGCTTCAGCAGCGAGCGCGCGCTGGTCGGCAGGCCGGCGCGGTCGGCCTGCTCGGCGAGGATCAGCAGCTGGTGCGACAGGGTCAGCGGGCTGACCGGAAGGGCGGTGACGTCGTGCTCGACGGCGTGGGGCTGCATCGGGGTTTTCCTTTCGGGCGCGGTCTCGGCGGTGTTGGCCGTATCGAGACGATGCCGCAATGACCTTTCCGAAAGGTTAACGGGGTTGAGAGACGTCGCAATTTTTCTCGCGGCGGCGGCCGATCCACCCTCTCTATTTGGCGACCGTTCTCATCTGGCGACCGTCCTCGGCGGCGCGCAGCAGCGCCCGCACGCGCAGCGCCGAGGCGAGCGGCCGCTGCTGGTCGCGCTCGAGGTCGATCCGCGCCACCAGCGCCGAGAGGGTGCAGCCCTCGGCCTCGGCGAGCCGCTCCAGGGCGCGCCAGAACTCGGCCTCGAGTGCGACCGAGGTGCGGTGGCCGGAGAGCGACACGCTGCGCTTGAGCAGCCAGGGCCGACCGTTCACCCGGCCCCCAGCCGCGACAGCGCCCAGGCCGCCGCCTCCGCCACCACCGGGTCCGGGTCGGCGGCGAGGTCGCGCGCCGCCGCGGCCAGCGACGCGTCGCCCGAGTTGCCGATCGCGATCAGCACGTTGCGCACGAACCGGTCGCGGCCGATGCGCTTGATCGGCGAGCCGCTGAACAGCGCGCGGAAGCCGGCATCGTCCAGCCCGGCGAGGCGTGCCAGGCTCGGCGCGCGCAGCTCCTCGCGGGCGCGCAGCTTGGCCTCGCGCGCGGTGGCGGCGAAGCGGTTCCACGGACAGGCCGCCAGGCAGTCGTCGCAGCCGTAGATCCGGTTGCCGATCGCGCGGCGGAACTCGTGCGGGATCGGCCCGGGATGCTCGATCGTCAGGTAGGAGATGCAGCGCCGCGCATCGAGCCGGTACGGCGCGGGGAAGGCGTCGGTGGGGCAGGCGCGCAGGCAGGCGGTGCAGCTGCCGCAGCCGCCTGCGGGTGCCGGCGAACGCGGCAGCTGCAGCGTGGTGTAGATC
>CAXTNB010000045.1:0-9309 GCA_964245385.1 uncultured Acetobacteraceae bacterium
TATTCGGTGCTGCTTGGTTCCTCCGGCGAAAGTCGCGAAGGTGAGCATAATCTTCTCCGCTTGTTCGAGGAACACCGGGTGGACGGCGTCCTCGTCTCGTCCGTCGACGTCGACAGTCCAGCGATCGAGTCGCTCACCCGACGCGGCATCACCGTCGTGTTGCTGGATGAGCTGGACAGTTCGGGCCGTTATGGATCGGTCTCGCTCGATCAGGCTGCAGGAGCCCGTCTGGTGGGGGAGCATCTGCTGAAGCAAGGCCACCGACGGATCGGCTTCATCAACGTGTCGCATGACATCTGGTGGGCACGTGAGCGGTCGCGAGGCCTACGCGAAGCGATCCGGATGGCGAACGAAGATCCCGCCATCGTCGTCAGCGAGCAGACGATTACCACGATGACCGCCCAGATCGCCGAACCGGCGGTCGGCGCCCTGCTCGCGGATGCGCCGGACATCACGGCAATCTTCTGCGTGAACGACATGGTCGCGCTCGGCGTGCTGAAGAGACTACGTGATCTGAAGCTTTCGGTGCCCGAGCGAATCTCCGTCGTCGGCTTCGACGACAGCTACTTCGCAGCCCTTCTGTCGCCTGCACTGACGACGGTGCGTCAGCAACCGTATCGCCTCGGCAGGACAGCCGCCGAACTGGCGATCAAGCGACACGCCGGGGATGCGATCGAGACCGTGATCTACAGGCCTGTGCTGGTGGTCAGGGAATCGACCAGCAGGAAAGATGTGTCAGCCTGAGCTCTGGATGTCTGGTCCCGGCATCTGCGTAATCATACAAACGCCAAGGTAGTGCTAACCGCCGCCGGCGCCGCGGTCCGGCCGCCAGCCCGGGCGGCCGGCGCGCCAGAACACGAAGCTGTACATGTCCGTGTACAGCTCGTCGTTCTGCGTCTTGGTCGAGCCGATGCCGTGTCCGGCCTTGGCGTCGATGCGCAGCAGCACCGGATCGGCGGTCCCCGAGGCCTGCAGCGTCGCCGCCAGCTTCGCCGGCTCCCAGGGGGCGACGCGGGGATCGTTCAGCCCGGTGGTGATCATCACCGCCGGGTAGCGGACGCCCTTCCTCACGTGCTGGATCGAATCGTCCATGAACAGGTTGGCGAAGCCGTCGCGCCGGGTGATGGTGCCGAACTCGGGGATGTTGTCGGGCCCGTTGGGCGAGAACTCGGAGCGCAGCGTGTTGGCCGCCGGCACCGCGTCGATCACGCCGGCGAACAGGTCCGGCCGCTCGGTCATCGCGCGGCCCATCGTGATGCCGCCGGCCGAGCCGCCGAAGATGAACAGCTTGTCCTTCGTCGTCACCCCGCGCGCGATCAGGTCCTCGGCGCAGGCGATCAGGTCGCGCCAGGTGTTGGGCTTGCGGCGGTCCTTGCCGGCCAGCCGCCAAGTGTCGCCGAGCTCTCCGCCGCCGCGCACGTGGCACGAGGCGTAGCTGCCGCCTTCGGTCAGGAAGCTCACCGCGCGCGGGCTGAAGTCGGCGAGCTGCGAGATGCCGTAAGAGCCGTAGGCCTGGATCAGCACGATCTGCGGCCCGCTCACGCCCTTCGGCTGCACCAGCGACAGCGGCACCATGACGCCGTCGCGCGCGCGCGCCTGCAGGTCGCGCACGACGAAGCCGGAGGCGTCCAGGGGCGGCCGGGTGCCGAGCTTCAGGTCGGTGAAGCGCCGGGCCGCCGGGTCGTAGGAGAACTCGGTCGGCGGCACCACCCAGCTGCTCAGCGCGATCGAGATGCCGGGCTGGCTCGGGTCGGTGAAGGCGCTGTCGACGTGGCCCTCGAACGGCAGCGCGATCTCGTCGACGGCACCGCCGCCGTAGGTCATGCGCAGCAGGCGCGAGTACGCGCCCTGGCGCGCCAGCACGTAGAGCCCGTCGGCGGCGGCGTGGATGGAATCGATGACGCGGTCGGGCTTGGCCGGCACCAGCACCCGTGCCGCGGCCAGCTCCTGCCCCGCCGATACGCCGAGCACCTGGAAGGTCGGCGCGTTCTTGTGCGACAGCAGGAACAGCTGGTCGCCGTGCGCATCGAAGCTGTTCACGTCGTCGTCGCGGCCGACGAACGGCTTCCAGCTCAGCTTCGGGTCGCCCACCTGCGAGGCCGGCGCCAGCCACAGCGCCAGCTCGTTCTGCACGCCGTTGATGTTGATCGCGACCGCCACCGGCGAGGTCGGGGTCACCGTCAGGGCCGGTGTCTCGACGCTGTCGAAATGCGGACCGTGGCCGACGGTCGATCCCAGGATCGGCAGCGGCTCGCCCTTCAGGTCCCAGCCCAGCAGGGTCGCGTCGAAGAACTTGTGTGTCGGCGACTCTCCGGGCGCCAGCTTCTTCAGGCGGATGAAGTACAGCTCCCGGCTGTCGTTGCTCCAGGCGGTTGCGCCGGCCTGGGCGCGGTCCACCGGTCCCGCGATCAGGGCGCCGGTGCCGGCGTCGTAGACCGAGATGGAGGCGGCTTCCGAGCCACCCTCGGAGATGCCGACCGCGACCTTGCTGCCGTCGGGCGCGGCGAGGAAGTAGTTGATCGCGTACGGGTTGCCGCCGTGCGCCGCGCGCAGCGCCGCGACGTCCACGATCTTGCGGCGGCCGCGGGCGTCCTTGACGATCAGGTCGAAATTGTCCGACCCCGGGGTGCGCTCCTCGTAGAAGGCGCGCCCGCCATAGCTGGCGTAGTCCTGGATGAAGCCGAAGCTCGCCGTGAAGGCGGCGATCCGCCGCGCCAGCGCCTGCCTCGGCGCGATGCTGTCCAGGATGGAGCGGGTATAGGCGCCCTGCGCCTTCATCCAGCCGATGGTCGCCGGATCCAGCGCCTCCATGAAGCGGTACTGGTCGGTGACCTTGCGTCCCCACAGCGTCTCGGTCACCGGCCGCGCCATGATCGCCGGCGGCTTGCCGAAGCCCTGCGGCGCCAGCCCGTCCGCCGCCCTGGCCGCGGCCTCGACCTGCACCAGGGCGCCGAGTGCCGCGAGTCCGAGGCACGTGCCCAACATGATCGATCGTATCAAGGTGCTCTCCCGCCAGGCCGGTCCCGGAACGCTGCACTCTGTCGTCATGCGGGATCTTTTAGCAATTCGCGAACACGCTGACGTGCGAGGTCGCGCCGCCCCGGCGCGGCACCCGGGCCGCGCCGAGACGTTCAGCAAGGCCATCCGCGTCGGACGCCGCGTCCGTCCGGAGGCTCGGCAGGAGACCGCACATGACGTCCTCGAAGCATCCCACCCATCCGCCGGCAGGTCCGGACGATCTCGGCGCCGACACGCCGCGTCCGCCCGACGACCTCGAGCGCAACCCCGGCATCGGCGCATCGAAGGGCGCCTTCGCCGCCACCGGGGTCGACCCGCAGGACGTCGAGGCCGACAACACGTTCGAGGGCGACGTGGCGAACGACGGTGCCAAGGGCGGCGGCGTGGACCCGAACAAGCTCGGGCGCACCAACAGCTAGCCGGTCGGGGGCAGCCTGCCCCTGACCATGCAGGAGCCAGGATGATCGACCTTCGCGACGGCAGCCTGACCGCCGATGCCGTGAGCCGCGCCCTCGATCTGCGGCCGCACCCGGAAGGCGGCGCCTACCGCGAGACCTGGCGCGACGGGCCGTCCGACGGCAGCCGTGGCGCCGGCACCGCGATCCACTTCCTCCTGCGCGCCGAGGAGGTCAGCGCGTGGCATCGCGTCGACGCCGCGGAGCTGTGGATCTGGCAGGCGGGTTCTCCGCTGGTGCTGACCATGTCGGCCGACGGTCACGATGCGCGGGCACGGCACCTCGGGCCCGATCTCGCGATGCGCCAGTCGATGCAGCTCCTGGTGCCGGCCGGATGCTGGCAGACGGCGGCCTGCCTCGGGCACTGGACGCTGGTCTGCTGCGTCGTCGCCCCTGCTTTCCGCTTCGAGGGCTTCGAGCTCGCGCCGCCGGACTGGCGACCGGTGCCGCGAGCTCAGCCCGCCTGATCGGGCCGCTCAGGCGCTGGGGTAGCGCATGTTCTGCAGGTCGGCGATCAGACCGGGACCGGTCGGATGCCATCCGAGCCGTTCCTGGGTTCGCGCGCCCGACGCCGGAAGGTCCAGACCGGCGAACGCCGCGAGCCATCCGAAATGGCCCGCCGCCTCTTCCGGAGAAAGGCCGACCACCGGCAGCTTCAGGCCTTGGCCGATGACCCCCGCGATGTCACGCACCGGGATGCCTTCCTCGGCGACCGCGTGATACCTCGCGCCGGCTTCCCGCTTCTCCAGCGCCAGCCTGTAGAGACGGGCGACGTCGAGCACGTGTGCCGCCGGCCAGCGGTTGCGTCCGTCTCCCACGTACGCCGACACGCCCTTCTCGCGGGCTATGGCCACGGCCGGGGTGATCAGGCCCTGCTTGACCGTGTCGTGAACTTGCGGGAGGCGCACCACCGAGACGTTGACCCCGGCGGCCAGCATCGAGGCTCCTGCCAGTTCCGAGGCCACACGCGGGTTGGGATGGCTGGTGTTGAAGACATCCTCGGTCGCCGGCTGACCCGGCGCGGCGTTGCCCATCCCGGTGCCGGAGGTGATGACCAGGGGCCGGTCGGAACCGACGAGCGCGCCGCCCAGAGCCTCGATGGCACGCCTGTCCTTCTGGCAGTTCGCCACGAAGTTGGAGAAGTCGTGGTCGAAGGCGGTGTGGATGACGCCGTCCGAGTCCGCCGCCCCGCGGCGCAGGCTCTCCAGGTCCTCGAGATCTCCCCGATGCGGTTCGGCGCCGGCGTCGACGAGCGATCGCGCACCCGCGTCCGACCGCGTCAGTCCGAGGACCTGATGGCCCGCCTTGATCAGTTCTGGAACGACGACGGAGCCGATGAAGCCGGTGGCGCCGGTGACGAATACGCGCATGAGCCAATCTCCAGGTGCTCCGGACGTTGTGGGCCTGATCTGGATGCTGTTAAAGTAGTGAGATTATCCGGGTACAAGAGCTAACAGGATGTATGGTCTTGGCTGACGGCAGGGCGCTCGGTGCCTATCTCAGGAACCGACGCACCAAGCTCGATCCCGCCTCGTTCGGCATCCCCGGCGGCCGACGACGAACCCTGGGACTGCGCCGCGAAGAGGTGGCGCAGCGCGCCAACATCAGCGCGACCTGGTACACCTGGCTGGAGCAGGGCCGCGGCGGACGGCCTTCGGCGGACGTGCTCGACCGGATCGCGCGAGCGCTGACCCTGACCGACGTCGAGCGCGAGCACCTGTTCCTGATCGGGCTCGGGCGGCCGCCGGGAATGCGCTATCGCGGCAGCGACGCGATCACGCCGCGGCTGCAGCGTCTGCTCGACACCCTGACCTGCAGCCCGGCGATCGTCAGGACGGTGACGTGGGACGTCGTGGCCTGGAACCGCGCGGCCGCGGCCGTGCTCACCGACTACGGCGCCCTGCCGCCGGAGCAACGCAACATCCTGCGCATGATCTTCCGTGATCCCCGGGTCCGCGCCGTGCAGTCCGAATGGGAGGCGGTGGCCCGCTTCGTCGTGGCGGCGTTTCGGATCGATGCCGCACGCGCCGGCGCCGACGCCGAGGTGGCACCGCTCATCGACGAGCTGTGTCGATCCAGCACCGAGTTCGCCTCCATGTGGCGCGACAACGACGTGCAGACGCATGGCGACGGGGTCAAGCATCTGCACCATCCGAAGCTGGGACCGATCGCGCTGGAATACTCCGCCTTCGCCATCGACGGTCGGCCGGACCTCAGCCTGATCGTCTATAATCCGGCCACGTCGGCGGACCGAGCGCTCGTCGCATCCCTGCTCGCGGCGGAGCCTGCTCTCGCCGCGCAGTGATCGCGCGGCACCCTCACGCGGCCTGGGAGCCGAGGCCGGATCGGAGGGACCCCCGGTTCGAGCCAGGTTGTCGCCGCCGACCTCGATGATGGCGCGCGACGACGGGATGATGCGAAGCCGGCGATCTTCACGCCACCGTGAGGAATGGACATCCCGCCGCCGGCGCCTCCGCCCTGCCAGCTGATCCGGCGGCTCTGCCCGGGGCTGATCACCGGCGCGGCCGACGAGGATCCCAGCGGCATCGCCACCTACAGCCAGGTCGGCGCGCAGTTCGGCTTCGGCCTGGCCTGGACCATGCTGTTCAGCCTGCTCTTGCTGATCGTCATCCAGGAGATCAGCGGCCGCATCGGCTGCGTGACCGGCCACGGCATCGCCGACAACCTGCGCCGTCACTGCCCGGCGGCACTGGTCCGCGGCATCGTGCTGCTGCTGCTGGTGGCCGACGTGATCAACCTCGGCGCCGACCTCGGCGCCACGGGTGCCGGGTTGCGGCTGCTGCTGGGTGGCAGCGCCAGGCTCTACACCGTGATGTTCGGCGTCCTCTGCGTCCTGGCGGAGATCTTCGTCAGCTACGCGCTCTACGCCAGTTTGCTGATTGGCTGACCCTGTCCCTGTTCTGCTGTGTCGCCGTCGTGTTCACCGCGCCTGTGCCGTGGAGCCGGGCGCTGCTCGCGACCCTGGTGCCGCATCTGAGGCTGGGCGGCGACGACGCCGTGGCCTCCGATCAAGGCGCTGTACTGCGGCGCCGTGGTCAACGGCGTGCTGGCAGGCCCCGTGATGGCCGTGATGATGCTGATCGCGAGCAACCGGCGCATCATGGACCGCCTCACCCTGTCCCGCCCGATGCTGGTCGGAGGCTGGCTCGCGACCCTGGTCATGTTCGCCGCGAGCCTCGGCTTCTTCTCGCTCCGACGGCCGGCGCGGCCCGACCGCTCGGTCGCCGGAAGCCCGTTACGGTTTATAAATCTTTTCGAGGGATGCTCCGTGCATGGTGCCCCCGCTTCACAGGCTCGCGTCCGCAATCAGACGGCATCGGACGAGGTCCGCAGGTCTCGGCGCCGCCATGCTGGCGGCGATGATGGTGCTGGGTTTCCTGATCTGGTTCGCCTGCAGCGGTGCCGCGCTGCGCCGCGAGATGCGGCTGGAGACGGCGCGGGCGGTGCGGGTGGCCGAGCTGCGCGGCACCATCTCCTATCTGAACGAGTGGCTCACGATGTCGGCCCGCCTCGCAGCGCTCTCCGGCCAGGCGAGGTGGGTCGATCGCTACAACGAGGCCGGTCCTCGGCTGGACGCCGCGATCGCCGAGGCGCTGGCGCTGGCGACGCCCGAGGTCAGGGCGGAACTGGGGCGCACCACCGACGAGGCCAATCATGATCTGATCAGGATGGAGCGGACTTCCATCGCCCGTGCTGCCGCCGGAGACCGCGGCGGCGCCATCTCGCTGCTCGACAGCCCGGAGTTCGCCTACCTCGAGGCCACCTACGCCGCGGGACTCGACAGCTTCGGCCAGGACCTGACGACGCTCGCCACGGTACGGACGACGAGCCTGAACAACCGCGCCTGGATCGAGACGTCAGCGCTCGCCCTGACCGCCGTGCTGCTGGTCGCGGCCTTCTTCACCGGTCTCGGACGCGCGCGGCTGCGAACCGCACAGGCACGCACGGAGTCGGTCGCGCGGACCGATGCCCTCACCGACCTGCCCAATCGGCGTCGCCTCTACGAGGAGCTGCGGACGGCCCTGGTGCGACTGGAGCGCGGCGAGCGCGGCGTCGTGCTGCTGCTGCTCGACCTCGATCGCTTCAAGACGATCAACGACCTTCACGGCCATCTGGTGGGGGATCATCTGCTGCAGCTGGTGGCGGCGCGGCTTCGTGGGCTCGCACGCGCCGGCGACCTGATGGCGCGGCTCGGCGGCGATGAGTTCGCGCTCATCATCCCGTTCGACGCCGCGGATCCGTCCTTCTCGCCTTCCGAGACCGCGACCCAGGTGGCGCGTCGGGTCATCGCCTCGCTGCACCAGCCCTTCGAGCTGGCGGGTGACATCATGGTGCAGGTCGGCGTCAGCATCGGCATGGTGCTCGCCCAGCAGGCCGGCGAGGACGCCGACACGCTCATGCACCGCGCCGACGTCGCGCTGTATCAGGCCAAGGCCGACGGATGCGGCCATTTCCGCTTCTTCGAGCCCGGCATGGATGCGGCGGCCCGGGCACGGGCGCTGCTCGAAGGCGATCTGCGGGTGGCGCTGGCCAGCGACCAGATCATTCCCAACTTCCAGCCCATGGTGGAGATGGAGAGCGGACAGGTCGCCGGCTTCGAGATGCTGGCGCGCTGGCCGCATCCGACGCGAGGCATGGTCTCGCCGGCGGAGTTCGTGCCGATCGTCGAGGAGCTGGGCCTGATCGGGCTGATGACCGATCGGCTGCTGCGACGCGCCTGTCGCATCGCCACCACCTGGCCCGCCGACGTGTCGCTCGCCTGCAACGTGTCGCCGCTGCAGCTTCGCGACCGCGGGCTGCCGGCCATGATCCGTACCGCGCTCCAGGATGCCGGGCTTCCGGCGCACCGCCTCGAGCTCGAGATCACCGAGAGCGCCCTGGTCGGCGACCTCGACCTGGCGCGCGACATCCTGCGCGAGTTGAAGGTGCTGGGGGTGCGGCTGGCGCTGGATGATTTCGGAACCGGCTATTCGAGCCTGCGCCACCTGCAGATGCTGCCCTTCGATACCCTCAAGATCGATGCGAGCTTCGTCGGCGCGATGGCTCGCGACACCGAGAGCCGCAAGATCGTCACCGCCGTGGTCGGGTTGGCCAAGAGCCTCGGCCTTGCCATCGTGGCGGAAGGTGTCGAGCAACCCGAGACCGCGGCCATGCTGCGCGAGCTGCGCTGCGACGTCGGTCAAGGCTGGCTGTTCGGGCGCCCAGGCTCAGCCGAGGCGGCGAGCACGCTGTTCCTCGACGTGGCCAGCGCCTGACCCTCGACGTCCCGCACCGGCGCGCGAGGGCGACGGGAACGCCGAACGTCCCGGTCCCGGTGGCGTGCCGGGACGTGCTACGACGCGGTGCGGCGAGGTGACGATGGCGACGGCCGGACGGCGAAACGAGATCCGCATCTACCTGGCCGGCCCGGACGTGTTCCTGCCGGACCCGTTGCGTCGCGGCGCGGAACTCAAGGCCCTGTGCGCGGCGTGCGGCGCCATCGGGCTGTTCCCGATGGATCACGAGCTCCTCGATGCCGCGAACCGGCCTCGCGCGATACGCGACGCCAACATGGCGATGATACGAGGCTGCGACGCGGTGGTCGCGAACATGATCCCGTTCCGCGGGCCGTCGATGGATCCGGGAACCGCCTACGAGATGGGAGCGGCCGCGGCGCTGGCGAAGCTGGTGGTCGGCTACACCGCCGACCGGCGCTGCTACGTGGAGCGCGTCTGCTCCGTCATGCAGGTCCGCAGGACGGCGGACGGCACGCTGCGCGATCCGGACGCGATGTCGGTGGAGGAGTTCGGCACGCCCCTCGTGGACAACCTGATGA
>CAXTNB010000045.1:9319-12307 GCA_964245385.1 uncultured Acetobacteraceae bacterium
GCGTTGTTCGCGACCGCAGTTGAGGCGATCGCCTACGTGACCACGAGGCTTCGCCCATGACCGTCCTGCAGGCGTCGTCGGCCTCGGCCGATCAGCGTGGCACGGAAGCCGTCCCCTGGCCGCTGTCATGGCGGCGGCAGCCGAAGCTCCGCGCATTGGCTGATCCGCTGCCGACGTGGCGGAACAGTTCGAGCGGATTGTCGATCCCGGTGTAGCCGTGGTTGGCCGTGAGCAGGCTCGGCAACAGGTCGTGGCCGACGCGTCCGGCCTTGATGTTGTGGCCGCCGGTGCGTGCCAGCACCGAGAGGCTCCAGTCGTTGCCGGTTCCATGGTGGTACCAGACCCCGATGCGCCTGCTCGCACTCTGCTCCTGCTCGGCGAACGCGATGTCGGGGACGCCGTCGCCGTCGAAGTCGGCGATCTGTAACGATCCCTGGTGCACGTAGGCGATCGCGCCGATCACGTGCTTGATCCAGATGCCGGCGCGGCGGTCGGCCGGCGCCTCGTACCAGACGAGGTTGCCACGGGCGTACATCGGCGCCATCGCGATATCGAGCCGGCCGTCGCCGTTGAAGTCGGCCGCCGCCGTGGTCATGCCGCCATCCTTGGCGCTGAAGCCGGGTTGATCGTCGATCACGTGCGGCTTCCACGTCTCCCGATACGGGTCACCGCCGTGATGCGCCGGGTTCTCGAACCACGCGAGCGACGTGCTTCGATACGGCGCCACGATGTCCAGGTACTTGTCATCCAGCACGTCGACCAGCGAGGTGCCCTCGTCCGAGCGAGGGATCGTCGTGATCAGCGACCACGGCCCGCGCACGTGCATGGCTTGCAGGATCCGGCTGACGGAGGACTCGCCGCGCGGATCAGGTCTGTGCCAGATCCCGCTCTCCGTCGCCACGTCGAGGCTGCCGCTGTTGAAAGCGTCGCCGACGACGACGTCGTGCGACGGATGACCGTCGCCGATCTCGTGCATGGGCCAGTAGGAACGATACGGATCCTTGCCGGACTTGACCGGGTTCTCGAGCCAGTAGGTCATTCCGTTGAGGCCGCCCACGACGATGTCGAGCACGCCGTCGCCGTCGATGTCCGCGGCCTGGGCATCCTCATCGCCGGAGGCATTTGACCAGCGGTTGATGATGTATTTCCGAAAACAGGGCGGCCGGTAGATCGCGAACCCGTCGCGCCCGGCCTGTGCCGCGACGCCGGCATTGCCGTCCGCGGCGAAATCTCCGATCACCTTCGGCTTGCGGTGATTGCGATAGGGCTTGGCATCTATCACCGTCCTCGTGAAGTCGTGATGGTCCGGGTCCGCGCCCGCCGGCGCGCCGCATGTCATCAACAGCAGCGCCAGGAGCAGCAGCCGGACCGGCGCACGAAGCACGCCGCAGCAGGTCTCACGTCGCATCCGTCATCCCCTTGTCTCTCGATCTCGCGCGAATCGTTTCCCGGGCAAATTCCTGCAGCTTTCCCGTATCCGGCGTACTGACGACGCGGGATCTCGCGCCGTCCCGTCAGGACAGGATGGTGAAAGCGCGTTCCCGCGATCATGCGACGCGAGCGGGAGTGACGCAGGAAAGCCTGACGTCGATTGCCGTATCGGGAGAACTCGCCATTGACGCGCATCCGGACCACGAGACGTGGCCGCGAAACTCATCGTGTCATGGAGGTTATCCGGCGGATTGGCGGCCGGAAGAGCCACCCGGATTTGCACCGGGTCCGAACGAGTAGTCGAGTCTTAGCGATCACCGGTCGGCACCGCAACCCTCTCGCTCGCCGGAGCCGCCGGAAAGCCGGGACCGCGCCCCAGGCCGATCGCGCGTCGTCGCCCTCGACATGGAGGGGCTGGCATGGTGCGGTGCGCTCGCACCGCGCCGGAGCAGGTCGTCCCGCCCATGCCGATCGCCAGCAGGAACCTGATGCGCCGCGCACCGACCGGCGGCTGGCGCCGCATCCGAAGTCTGCCGGTTCGGGCCGCGCGGCCCTGGCTCGCGGCCGCGCTGCTCGTCGCCGTCCCGGTGGCGGGACCAGCCGCTGCCGGAGATGTCATCGTCGATGCCGATCTCGGCGACGACATCGACGATGCGTTCGCCATCGCCCTGCTGCTGCGCGCGCCGGAGCTGCACGTGCTCGGCGTCACCACCGCCTTCGGCGACACCGCGCTGCGTGCGCGTCTCGCCGCCTGGATGCTGCGCCAGGCCGGTCGCACCGAGATCCCGGTCTGCGCCGGACCGCCCACCCCGCCGCGCACGCGCTTCACCCAGGCGAGGCTCGCCGGCCGCGGGCCGGCGCGCGAGTGGCCGGACGCGGTCGGCTTCACGCTGAGGCAGCTGCGGGATCATCCGGCGCACAGCATCACGCTGCTGGCGCTGGCGCCGGCGAGCAACATCGCCGCGATGATCGCGCGCGATCCGGTCGCCTTCCGGCGTCTCGCCCGCGTGGTGATGATGGGCGGCGCGATACGGGTCGGCTATGGCGGCGGCAGCCCGGTGCCGGAATACAACGTCGCGGGCGATCCGGGCGGCATGCGTCGCCTGCTCGCCTCCGGCGTGCCGGTCTCGCTGCTGCCGCTGGATTCCACCCAGATCCCGCTCGGCGAGATGGCGCGCGACGAGATCTTCGCCGCCGGAACCGGGCTCACCGACGCGCTGGCCCTCGCCTACGCGCAGTGGGCGGTCGGCAACCGCTGGGGCACCACGCCGGTCCTGTTCGACGTGGTGCCGGTCGCGGTGATGATCGATCCCTCGCTCTGCCCGATGCGCACGCTGCGCATCACCGTCGGCGACGACGGGATGGTGCGCGCGGGAAGCGGCACGCCGGTCTCCGCCTGCCTGGCCTCGCACGCCGACCGGATCCTGTCGCTGCTCTCCGCGCGGCTGGGTCGGCCCGAGCCTGATCAGCCCGCGCCTGATCAGCCCGAGCCAGATCAGCCCCACACGAGGCCGTAGCGCACGAACCCGTCCGCCGCGTCGCCGATCCGGCTGATGC
>CAXTNB010000046.1:0-3802 GCA_964245385.1 uncultured Acetobacteraceae bacterium
CGCCACCCGGCCGCCGCGCCCGGGTCCGGCGGAGGGCGGCTGCGGCCTGGTGTTGCTCGACCCGCCCTACGGGGGCGGCCTGATCGCGCGGTCGCTCGACGCGCTGCGCGCGACGGGCTGGGTCGCGGCCGGCGCGCTGATCGTCGCCGAGACCGCGCGCGGCGAGGAGCCGCCGGTCGCCGCCGCCTCGCTGCTGGCGGCGCGACGGCACGGCGCGGCGAGGCTGTCGATCTGGCGCTGACCCGCCCCGGTGCTGATCCGCCGTGCCGACCGGCGCGGCGCCGGTCAGTCGTCGTAGCGGACCAGCGCGGTCACCGGCACGCCGATCTTCGCCCGTCCGTGCAGGAAGCCGAGCTCGATGATCACCGCCGCCGCGGTCACCTCGGCGCCGACCTTCTGCAGCAGGCCGATCGCCGCGGCCATGGTGCCGCCGGTGGCGAGCAGGTCGTCCACCACCACGACGCGCTGTCCGGGCGACACCGCGTCCTGCTGGATGTGCAGGCTGTCCTCGCCGTACTCCAGCGCGTAGCGCAGCGACACGGTCGGTCCCGGCAGCTTGCCGGGCTTGCGCAGCATGATGAAGCCGCAGCCCAGCTTGCTCGCCAGGGGAGCGGCGAGCAGGAAGCCGCGGCTCTCCACCCCGGCGAGCAGGTCGGGCCGCGCCGGCGCCACCGCCCTGGAGAGACGCCCCATCGCGACCTGCCAGGCATCGGCGTCGCGCAGCAGCGTCGAGATGTCGCGAAACAGGATGCCGGGCTTGGGGAAGTCCGGGATGCTGCGGATATGCTGCTTGAGATCGATCACGGTCGGCATCCCGGCTCCTGTGCAGCCGCGCCTCTACAGGCTGGCTCCGTCAGCGGCAAGCGCCGCGGACTCAGGCCGCCCGGCCGGCACGGCCGACGCCGAGCAGCGCGTCCACCTTGGCCGCCAGCTGGGCGCGCCGGAACGGCTTGCCGAGCCAGTGCATCGCCTCCTCCGCACCTGCATCCGGCGGCGGCGCGCCTTCCAGGTTGCCCGACATGTACAGCACGCGGGTCTCCGGCGAGTGCTGGCGCACCTTCGCCGCGAGCGCGCGGCCGTCCAGCGCGCCCGGCAGCACGACATCGGTCAGCAGCAGCGCGACCGAACCCTGAACACCCGCTCCCTGGGCAGCCAGCAATCCGAGCGCCTGCTCCGCCTCGCGCGCCTCGCTGACCCGGTAGCCGAGCTCGCGCAGGATCTCGGCGGTGATCTCGCGCACCGCGGCGTTGTCCTCGACCAGCAGGATGCGCGGCCGGCCGGCCTCGTTGCCCGGTGCCGCGGCCGGCGCCGCGGCCGCGACCCGGCGCGCCGCCGGCCGGCAGCTGCGCGGCAGGTAGATCGCGATCGTGGTGCCGGTCGCCGCCGCCGGAGCGGTCTCCGACCGGATCGTGGCGGCGCCCCCGGACTGCCTGGCGAAGCCGAACACCATCGCCAGTCCCAGCCCGGTGCCGCGACCCTCCGGCTTGGTGGTGAAGAACGGCTCGAAGGCCTGCGCCATCACCTCCCGGCTCATGCCGCAGCCGGTGTCGCTCACCGAGAGGCGCACGTACTCGCCCGGCGCCAGCTCGGGATGCGCGGCGCTCCGGTCCGCCCCGATCACGGCGTTGCCGGCCGCGACGCTGAGCCTGCCTCCGCCGGGCATCGCGTCGCGCGCGTTCAGCGCCAGGTTCAGCACCGCGCTCTCCAGCTGCGCGGCATCGGCCACCACCGGCCAGAGACCGGGCTCGGCCTCGAAGCGGACCTCGATTCCCTCGCCGATGGTGTGGCGCAGCAGCGGCATCAGCTCGGGCAGCACGCTGCCAAGCTCGGCCGGCTCGGGCTCCAGCGGCTGCTTGCGCGCGAAGCTCAGCAGCCGCCGGATCAGCGCCGCGCCGCCCTCGGCGGCGCGTGCGGCGCGGCCCATGCGCGCCGTCAGCATCGCCACCTGCTGGTCGCCGGCGACGGCGAGCTCCGCCGCCGGGACGTCGAGGCTGCCCAGCACCACGGTGAGCATGTTGTTGAAGTCGTGCGCGAGGCCGCCGGTGAGCTGGCCCAGCGCCTGCATCTTCTGCGCCTCGCGAAGCATCCGCTCGGCCTGCACCCGCTCGCTGATGTCGGTCAGGGTGAGCACGAACCCGCCCTCGGGCATCAGGGTGCGCCGGATCTCGATCTGGCTCTCGCCGGCCTCGCCGCGCTGCCGCACCGTCCTCTCGTACACCGTCGGCCGCATCCCGTCGGCGACCGGCGAGGCCGAGAGCACCCGCTGCAACGGCTCCAGGAAGGGCGCGCCGTCCGCGGCGAGATGGCGTTCCAGCGCCTCGTAGCGCAGCGCAGGCTGCAGCAGCGCCGCCGGCAGGTCGAGCATCTGGCGCAGCCGCATGTTCCAGTTGAGCAGCCGCCCGTCGCCGTCGAACACCGCCACCCCCTGGCTCAGGCTGTCCAGGCTGCTGCGCAGCTGCAGCGCCGCCCGTCGCTGCTCGGTCTCCGCCCGGCTCAGACGGTGCCAGGCCCGCCTGAGCACCCGGAACACGCTGAGCACGCTGAGCGCGCCCATGACGGCGACGGCGACGGCGAGCCAGCGCACGGTGCGGATCTCGCGGGTGACGAAGTCGAGATGCTCCTCCCGGCTGCGCTGCAGCGCCAGACCGGCCGCGGCGAGCCGGTCCATCGCGTCGCCGCGTTCCGCCACGCTCGCCGGTGCGGCTGCCTGGGAGGACTCCGGAGGCAGGCCGAGGTGCCGTGCCAGCTCGTGCGCCAGCGCCGCCTGCCGGGCCGCGACCAGCTCGACCAGGATGGACAGCATCGGGCCGTGCACCCGGTCGAGACGGGCGTCGGCGGCCAGCCGGGCGGACAGCGCGTCGATCCGCCGTGCCGCCGCCTGGCTCGCGGTGAGGTCGGGTGGCGCGCCGCGTAGCAGGTAGTCGATCTCGGTGCGGTCGGCCTCGCGCAGCGTCTGTCCGATCGAGTCCAGCAGCCTGGCCTCGTCGCCGATGATCGCCGTGCTCTCGCGCGATCGCTGGATCGCCACCGAACGCTGCCAGCCCACTCCGGCGAGCACGCCCATGACCAGGACCGCCAGGATCGGGAGGACCACGTTGACATCGCGGACCAGGAAACGGCGCACGCTCGGCCCTCCGACACGTCCGGGCGATGCGAGGATACAGGCATCGGCCGCACGGCGGGATCATATAACAAATCAAGGAGCACGCGCAGTGTTGTCTTGACGGAAAGTTAGTTTTGCCCGGGCCGGCCGGTCAGCCCGCTGCGACGCAACAGCATCCCGCCGGCGATCCCGGAGGCGAGGAACAGGGCGATGCCGAGGCCAATCTGGGTCGTCTGGCCGATCCGCGTCCCGGCGCCGACCAGCACGAAGATCACCGTCTGCGGCAGGCTGCCGAGCAGCGTCGCCGCCAGGAACGGTGCCACGCCCACGTCGAGCACGCCGGCGAGCAGGCTGAGCATCAGGCTGCTGCCGACCGGAAGCAGGCGCAGGGTCAGGATCGCGGTGAACGGGTTGCGGGCGATGAACCCGTCGAGCCGGGCCAGCCGCCCCCGCAGCAGCCTTCGCCGCGCCCAGTCGCGCGCCACGGTGCGCGCCCACAGCATGTCGGCCAGGCAGGCCGCGAGGGTGGCGACCGTGGTCAGCGCCATGCCGATCAGCGGGCCGTAGGCGAAGCCGGCGGCGAAGCCCACCGCCTGACGCGGCAGCCCGACGGCGCAGACCAGCGTGCCGACGCACAGGAACACGACGCGCCCGTGCAGCCCGTCGCGCAGCAGCGCGCGGCTGAACAGGGCCCGGTCG
>CAXTNB010000046.1:3812-12297 GCA_964245385.1 uncultured Acetobacteraceae bacterium
ATCCCGGGCAGCGCGCGGATCAGCAGCCCCGCCGCGAGCAGGCCGCAGAGCAGCAGCGCCGGCCTGAGCAGCGGCCGCAGCCATTCCGTCGTCGGGTGCCGCGATACCGCCTGTCTCATGATCCCGCCCGGACACCCGCTCTGGCTCGACGCGGCCGCGTGATCCCGACCGCGCGGATCGGGAACCGGGCGTTAGCATCGCGGGCGACCGCTCGACAAGCCGCGCCCGCGTCCGGGGTCGCGCACAGGGTGTTGTTGGCGGGTACCGGCGCGCGCCTGCTAGAAGCGGCGCATGCCATCCGATGTCCTGCATGCTCCGCTCGCCCCCGCCCTGCCGCGCCGCCTGACCGGCGACTCCCGCCTCGCGCGGCGCAAACCGGGGCTGGTATCGCTGTGGCTGTTCGCGATCTGCTTCATGCTGCTGGTGATGATCGCCCTCGGCGGCGCCACCCGGCTGACCGGCTCGGGGCTGTCGATCATGGAGTGGCGGCCGGTGACCGGCATCGTCCCGCCGCTGACCCACGCCCAATGGGAGCACGAGTTCGCGCTCTACCGGCAGATCCCGCAGTACCGGATCCTGCACGACGGCTTCGGCCTGAGCGGCTTCCAGAAGATCTTCTGGCTGGAATGGATCCACCGCTTCTGCGGCCGGCTGATCGGGCTGGTGCTGTTCGTGCCGCTGCTGGCGTTCGCGGCGCGCGGCATCATCGGCACCCGGCTGATCGTGCGGCTGGCGCTGTTCTTCGTGCTCGGCGGCCTGCAGGGCGCGATCGGCTGGTTCATGGTCGCCTCCGGCTTCGACCCCGACAGCGTGCGGGTGGCGCCGCTGCGCCTGGTGCTGCACCTGTGCTGCGCCTTCGCGCTCTACGCCGCCATCCTGTGGACCGCGCTCGACGTGCGCCGCCCGGTCCCGCTCGCGATGCCCTGGAGCCGTGGTGCGGCCTGGACGCGTCGCCTGGCGGCGCTGTCCTGCCTGCTGGTCGGCGTCACCGTGGTCGCCGGCGGCTTCACCGCGGGCACCCACGCCGGCTTCACCTACAACAGCTTCCCGGACATGGACGGGCAGCTGCTGCCGCGGCACTACGCGGCGCTGACGCCGTTCTGGCGCAACCTGACGCAGAACCTGGGCGCGGTGCAGTTCGACCACCGCGTGGTGGCGACGCTCACGGCGCTCACGGTCGGCCTGACCCTGCTGGTCGGGCTGCGCAGCCGCCTCGGCAAGGGCGCGCACGACGCGCTGATGCTGCTCGGCTGGGCGGTGCTGGCGCAGTACGCGCTCGGCGTCACCACGCTGCTGCTGGTGGTGCCGGTGTGGGCGGGGACGATGCACCAGACGATGGCGGCACTGCTGCTCACCATGTCGCTGGTGGTGCTGCACAGCCTGAGGCGGCCGCGCCCCGCCCGAGCCTGACCCCTCCTCGGGGCAGCGCTTTGCCTCACGTGCTAACGTAACGCTATGGTGTCGGTCCTCGACCGCCAGGAGCCTGTCCGATGAACGCATTCTCGCCCCTGGCGGCCACCGACCAGCTGTTCTTCGAACGCGCCGGCGCCAGGCTGGACCGGATCGGTGCGGAACGGGTGCTCGCCGGCGCGCTCGCCGGCACCGACGACGGCGAGCTGTTCCTCTCGTATCGGGAGAGCGTTTTTATCTGGGGCGACGACCGGGTGATCCGCTCGGCGAGCTTCGACACCTCCACCGGGTTCGGCCTGCGCGCCGTGCTCGGCGACGAGGCCGCCTACGCCCACTCCGACGAGATCAGCGAGGACGCGCTGCGCCGCGCCGCCGCCACCGTCGGCATGGTGCGCGCCGGGCGCAGCGGCACCGTCGCCGACCGTCCGCGCGCCACCAACACGCGGCTGTACTCGGATGCCAATCCGCTGGCCGAGGCCGAGTTCGGCAGCCGCGCCGCCATCCTCTCCGAGATCGACGGCTACGCCCGCGGCAGGGACGCGCGCGTCGTGCAGGTGATGGCCTCGCTCGCCGCCGAGTGGCAGGCGGTGCAGATCCTGCGCGCCGACGGCCATCGGGTCGCCGACCTGCGGCCGCTGGTGCGTCTCAACGTCGGCGTGGTGGTGGAGGCGGACGGCCGACGCGAGAGCGGCAGCTACGGCACCGGCGGCCGCGTCGCCTACGCCACCGTGCTGAACCAGGCCAGCTGGAAGCACGCCGTCGACGAGGCGTTGCGGCAGGCGCTGGTCAACCTCGACAGCCGGCCGGCGCCGGCCGGGGAGATGGAGGTGGTGCTGGGCAGCGGCTGGCCCGGCATCCTGCTGCACGAGGCGGTCGGGCACGGGCTGGAAGGCGACTTCAACCGCAAGGGCAGCTCCGCCTTCGCCGGGCTGATGGGCAAGCGCGTCGCCTCGCCGGGCGTGACGGTGGTCGATGACGGCACCATCGAGGGACGGCGCGGCAGCCTGACCATCGACGACGAGGGCACGCCGACCAGCCGCACCGTGATGATCGAGGACGGCATCCTCACCGGCTTCATCCAGGACCGGATGAACGCGCGGCTGATGGGCGTCGCCGCCACCGGCAACGGCCGTCGCCAGTCCTACGCGCACATGCCGATGCCGCGCATGACCAACACGGTGATGCTGGCCGGCGGCCACAGCCCCGAGGAGATGATCCGCTCGGTCAGGCGCGGGCTGTACGCGGTGAATTTCGGCGGCGGCCAGGTCGACATCACCTCGGGCAAGTTCGTGTTCGCCGCCAGCGAGGCCTACCTGATCGAGGACGGCCGCGTCACGGCACCGGTGCGCGGCGCCACCCTGATCGGCAACGGGCCGGACGCGATGACCAAGGTCAGCATGATCGGCGACGACCTGGCACTCGACCCGGGCATCGGCACCTGCGGCAAGAACGGCCAGGGCGTGCCGGTCGGCGTCGGCCAGCCGACGCTGAAGATGACGGGGCTCACCGTCGGCGGGACCGCCGGCTGACGCCACCATGCCGGGCGTCGCCTCCTCCGCGGAGCGGACCGGCCACGTGGTCCCAACGCTGCCAGCCGGGCCGCTGCCAGCCGGGCCGCTCGCATCCGGGCTGGCCGCCGGGCGGATGCCGCTCTGGCTGATCCTGCTGCTGGGCTCGCTGAGCGCCGTCGGCCCGCTCTCGACCGACATGTACCTGCCGGCGTTCCCGACCCTCGACGCCACCCTGGGCGGAGGTCCGGGCTCGGCGCAGATCACGCTCGCGGCCTGGTTCGCCGGGCTCGCGGTCGGCCAGTTCACCCAGGGACCGTTCTCCGACCGCTTCGGGCGACGGGCGCCGCTGCTGGTCGGCATGAGCATCTACACGCTGGGCTCGATCGGCTGCGCCGCCTCGCACGGCTTCTGGTCGTTCACCGCCTGGCGCTTCCTCGCCGCCCTCGGCGGCTCGGCCGGCATGGTGATCCCGCGCGCGGTGGTGCGCGACGTCGCCACCGGACCGCAGGGGGCCAAGATCATGTCGCAGCTGATGCTGGTGCTCGGCGTGGTGCCGATCCTGGCGCCGACGCTGGGCGGCCTGGTGCTCAGCGTCGCCTCCTGGCGCTGGATCTTCTGGGTGGCGACGATCTACGGGGTGGTCAGCCTGATCCTGGTGGCCGCCGTGCTGCCCGACACGCTGCCGCGCGCGAGCCGCCTGCGCCTGCCCCCGGTGGAGGTGCTGGGCCGCTACCTGCTGATCCTGAACGAGCGCTCGTTCCTGTCCAACACCTGCATCTGCGGCTTCGCGACCTTCACCATCTTCGGCTACCTGTCCGGCGCTCCGATCGCCTTCGAGCGCATCCTGCACTTCTCGCCGACCCAGTTCGGCATCCTGTTCGGCGTCAACGCCTTCTTCTACATCCTGTGCACGCAGATCAACGCCCACGTGGTGCACCGGGTCGGCATGGAGCGGCTGCTGCGGCTGGGGATCGTCATGCTGACCGGAGCGGCGATCCTGTTCCTGGGGCTGGTGCTGACCGGCGTGGCCGGGGCCGGACGCCCGGCGATCTTCGTGTCGCTGCCGATCATGGCGCTGCTGGCCGCGATGGGCTTCATCAGCCCGAACGCGACCGTGTTCGCGCTGGCCGGCCATGCCCGGCACGCCGGCAGCGCCTCGGCCCTGCTCGGCACCCTGCAGTTCGGCCTCGGCTCGATCAGCGGCATCGCGATGGGACTGCTGCGGCCGACCGGCCTGGTGCCGATGGCCTGCATCCTGCTGTGCGGCGTGCTCGGCATCCTGGCCGCCAACGCCTGCCGGCCGCAGCGGCCGGCGTGAGTTCCCTGTCCGGCCCATCCCCGGGCCGGAAGCCCCTCGCCCTGGTGATCCTCTCGGGCGGCGGCTTCACCTTCGAGACGCGGCGCCTGCTGGACGCCATCGCCGACGAGCTCGACTTCCTCTACCTGCGCACCGAGTTCGGCGGCGTCCCGGGAGAGGCCGGCCTGCCGGCCGGCGAGTGCCACCCGGTGCCCTCGTTCTCCAGCAAGACCCGCGGCTGGCTCGGACGCGACCTGCGTGCCTTCCTGCGCACGCTCGCGACCAGCGTCGTGCTGACGCGGCGGCGGCGCATCGACCTGATCGTCGCGGTCGGTTGCAGCCACGCGGTGCCGATGCTGCTGGCGGGGCGGCTGCTGCGCGTCCGCACGGTGTTCGTCGAGAGCATCACCCGGGTCGGCCGCCTGTCCAACACCGGCAGGCTGATCTATCACTGCCGACTCGCGACGATGTTCGTCGTGCAGTGGCCGGACCTGCGCGCCGCCTATCCCAAGAGCCGTCTCGGGACGATCCTGTGATCCTGGTGACCGTCGGCACCACGATGCCGTTCGACGAACTGCTCGAGGAAGTGGACAGGCTGGCCGGCGCCGGCGCCCTGGGGGAGCCGGTGATCTGCCAGGGCGGCCAGTCCGGCTACCGGCTGTCGCACGGCGAGCAGTTCATCGGCCGCCCCAGCATCGACGACCTGATCGCCGACAGCTCCGTGGTCGTCACCCACGGCGGCGCCACCGTGATCCAGCTGCTGGTCGCCCGCAAGCCGTTCGTCGCCTTTCCCAACCCGAGGGGAGCCGGCGACCACCAGACGAGCTTCCTGCGCACGCTGAGCGCGGTCACGCCGATCTCGTGGAGCCACGACGTGCGGGACCTGGATCGCCTGCTGCGGGAACGCCGGGCGCTGGGGCCGGCGGCGGTTCCGGCCGAGTTTCCGCGCGCCGGGGGCCCCCCCCTTTCCCCCCCCCCGCAACGGGGGGGGGGGGGCCGCCGGCCCGAGGGGGTCACGGCAAACGCCGTGCCCTGCCCTTCCTCGGCATCCCGTGAGACACCGGACGGAGGCTGGCGGGATGCGCCCCGGACGGTCTAGTTGCGGATGATGAAGATCTCAGATCCCCCGAACCTCGCCTCCGGACCCCGTGCCTTCCTCTCCTACCCCGGCGTGGCCGGGCTGCTGTTCAGCCGTTCCGGCTCGGCGATGGCCTACCAGATGCAGTCGGTCGCGGTCGGCTGGCAGATCTACGCCCTGACACACCGGGCGCTCTCGCTCGGCCTGGTCGGCCTCGCCCAGTTCCTGCCGATGGTGCTGCTGATCTTCGTGGCCGGCCACGCCGCCGACCGCTTCGAGCGCCGGCGCATCGCGGCCATCTGCCAGCTGGTCGAGATGCTGGGCGCCTGCGGCCTCGCCGCCGCCTCGATCCTGCACGCACTGACGCCGGCGCTGATCTACGTCGCGGTGGCGCTGCTCGGCGCCGCGCGCGCGTTCGAGGCGCCGTGCATGCAGGCGATGCTGCCGTCGCTGGTGCCGCCCACGCTGTTCTCCCGGGCTGCCGCGCTGTTCTCCTCGGTGTTCCAGAGCGTCACCATCATCGGGCCGTCGCTGGGCGGCCTGCTCTACGGCCTCGGCGCGCCCGTGCCCTACGCGGCCTGCGCCTGCCTGTTCGCGGCCGCCGCGATCTGCGCCAGCCTGATCCCCCGGCGCACGCCGCCGCCGCGCGAGCCGGTGAGCCTCGCCGCCGTATTCGGCGGCATCGCCTTCATACGCAGCCGCCCGGACATACTGGGTGCCATCTCGCTCGACCTGTTCGCGGTCCTGCTCGGCGGCGCCACCGCGCTGCTGCCGGTCTACGCGCGCGACATCCTGCACGCCGGGCCGTTCGCGCTGGGGCTGCTGCGCGCGGCGCCCGCGATCGGCGCGCTGGCGCTGTCGCTGATCCTGGCGCGCCATCCGATCGCCGGTCGCGCCGGGCCGATGATGTTCGCCGCCGTCGCCCTGTTCGGGCTGGCCACCATCGTGTTCGGCCTGTCGCGCTCGCTGCCGCTCTCGATCGCGGCCCTCGCGGTGCTGGGTGCCGCCGACGTGGTCAGCGTGGTGGTGCGCTCCAGCCTGGTGCAGCTGCGCACGCCCGACGCGATGCGCGGCAGGGTCTCGGCGGTGAACATGCTGTTCATCGGCACCTCGAACCAGTTCGGCGAGTTCGAGAGCGGCACGCTCGCCGCCCTGATTGGCGCCGTGCCCGCGGTGGTGCTCGGCGGCGTAGGCACCCTGGTGGTCACGCTGCTATGGATGCGGCTGTTCCCGACGCTGCGCCGGCTCGACCGGCTGGAAGCATCATCCTGAGGCGGCTCGTCCATGCAGCATGCGATCGACCTGGTGCTCTCGCTGATCCTCGGGCTGTTCCACCTCATCGTGCTGGGCATCGCCGCGGTCGAGGCGGTGCTGCGCGACGCGCTGGCCCCGATGGGGATCGGGGCGCAGGGACAGAACGTCGTGCTCGTGCTGGCGGCGGTGTTGCTGATCGTCGGCGCGATCCGCCTGTTCGGCGGCATCTTCGCCATCCTGATCACGATCGTGCTGGTGCTGCTGATGCTGCACATCCTGCTGCCGGCGCTCGGCGCGGGCAGCTAGCCGCCCGGACGCAGCGTCCGCGTGAAGAACCCGACCAGCGCCCGGTCGAAGGCGCGATGGAAGCCGGCGCGGTCGAAGCCGGCCTCGCTGCCGCAGATCGGCGGCGCCACCCTGGCCAGCGCCTCGGAGCAGGGGGCGAGGAAGTCGAAGTGCCCGGCGTTCGCGACCACGTGGAACTCCGGTGCGCGCGGCAGGGCGCGCCGCACCGCCTCGGCGTAGAACGGGTCCGGCAGCACCGCGTCGTCGCCGGCACGCCAGAGCTGCACCGGCAGCGTGACGGCGCGAAGCCCGCTCGGGTCGAAGGCGAAGCCGAGCGCCGGCGCGGCGACGGCAATCGCCCGCAGGCGGCGATCGTGCGGCAGGGATGCACCCTGCATCGGCCCGACCGGTGAACCGGCGTGGACGGCGATCAGGCGGCAGTCGAAGAAGGAGGGGTGCGTTGCACAGTGCGGGCCGATGCGGCGGAGATCGGGCTCGCCGCCGGCGGCGATCAGCACCGTGAGGCCGCCGGCGGAGAAGCCGAAGGCGCCGATGCGCCTCGTGTCGACCGCGCCGGGCACCCAGGCGGCGGTGACCGCGTCGATCACCGCGGAGAGCTGGCGGACCCGTCCCGCCAGGTCGAGCGCCCGGCTCTGGTCGCGATAGTTGTCGCCGGTATGGGTCGGTGCCGCGACGACGAAGCCCGCCTGCGCCAGGGCCAGCGCGGTGTCGCTGTGGCCGGCGAAGTCGCCGCCGTTGCCGTGCGAGATCACCACCAGCGGCAGGTGCCGCCCGTGGGCGGCGCCCCCCGACACCAGCGTCTGGGTGAACAGCCCGACCCGCGTCGGCCGGGGCGTCCCCAGCGCCGGATACCAGAGCCCGACCTCGATCGGCGGGTCCGATCCGTTCCGGACCCGAAGCAGGGTGAACCCGACCGCGCCGGCGAACGCCGTCGTGGTGGCAAGCCAGATCATCAGCACGGCAGTGAACAGGATCATCGGTCGCACGGCGCTTCTCCCGCTTGCCGCTCCGGCATGGCCGAGGCTGCTTGACGTTTCGAGCGTCGATGCGCGATTGGGCGAGCCGGCGCGTGAGCGGGCGGACGCGCCGCGAGCAGGGTGGCGCGATGGTGGCGGAGAGGAAGGGCCTGTTCGGCGACCGGCGGGAGTGGACGCGCGAGCTCGCGACCGCGTCGGCGGCCGGCCTGTTCCTCGGCCTCGTCGGCCCGTTCGGCAGCTACCTGAACCAGTCCCGCCCGACGGTGCTCGGCTACTGGATCGGCGCGGTGCTGCTCGGCGCGATCCTGTTCGGCCTGACACTGCGTCCGGCGGTGCGGCTCGCACCTCGCCTCGGCGTGCCGCTGCTGCCGGCGCTCGCGGCGGCGACGGTGCTCGCCGCGATCCCGATGAGCCTGCTCTGCCACGCGCTCGCGATGGCGCTGTGGCCGACGCCGATCCGCCGCATCGGCCCCCTCGTCTGGTACGGGCAGACCCTGCTCATCTCCGCGCCGCTGGCAGCCGGCTACGCGATGACCGTGGGCCGCTCCAGGCCGCGGCCGGAAGCGGCCGAGCCGCCGCGGCAGGCGCCGGAGGCGACGACCGACCTGCTGTCCCGCCTGCCCCCGCGGCTGGGACGCGAGCTGCTCGCCCT
>CAXTNB010000047.1:0-12005 GCA_964245385.1 uncultured Acetobacteraceae bacterium
ATGTCAGGCATAGGCCACCGCCCGGCCGACGCCGAGCCGCAGGCCGGAGGCGCCGTCGAACACCACCATACGCTCCGGCCGGATGCGCCAGCCCAGCTCCGCGCCGAGCGTCACGCCGGCGACGAGGTCGCTGGGCGGTGCCGCGACCAGGGTCGCCTTCGCGCCGTCGCGTTGCACCTCGAGATGCACCACGCACTCCGCACCCAGGTTCTCCATCAGCAGCACGCGTCCGCGGCCGTCGAGCGCGCCGTCCTCCGCTTCGGCCGGATCGTGCAGCGCCACGTGCTCGGGGCGCACCGCCACCGCGGCATCTCCCGGCGCGTCGTCCTCCATGCCGATCGTGCCCAGCACCGTCTCGCAGCGCCGGTTCCCCCTGGTACCGTACAGGATGTTGCAGCGGGGAAAGCCGATCAGCTCGGCGCTGCGCAGCCGGCGCGGCTCGTGGTAGATCCGCGCGGCATCGTCCGCCTCGACCACGCGGCCGCCGTCCAGCACCGCGAGCTGCTCGGCCATCGTCAGCGCCTCCAGCGAGTCCGAGGTGCAGTAGACGAAGGTCGCGGCGAGTGCGGCCTGCATGTCGCGCAGCTCGTCCATCAGGCTCTCGCGCAGCTTGAAGTCGAGGCCCACCAGCGGGTCGTCGAGCGCGAACAGGCGCGCCTCCTGCAGCACGCCGCGCGCGATCGCCGCGCGCTGCTTCTCGCCGCCGCTGAGCTGGCTCGGCCGACGGTCCAGCTTGCCGGTGATGCGCAGGATCTCGGCCACCGGGCCGATGCGCCGGTCGATCTCGGCGCGCCCCAGCCCGCGCTGTCGCAGCGGGTAGGCGATGTTGTCGCGCACGCTCATGTGCGGGAACAGGGCGAAGGATTGCGGCACGTAGCCGATCTGCCGCTGCGCCGGCGGCAGCGCCGTCACGTCGCGGCCGTCGATCAGGATCCGCCCGCGATCGGGCCGCTCCAGCCCGACCAGCAGGCGCAGCAGCACCGACTTGCCGCTGCGCGGCGGCCCGCACAGCACCGTCAGGCTGCCCGAGGCGACCGAGAGCTCGATGTCGTCGAGCGCCGTGACCCGCCCGTAGCGCCGGGTCACGCCCTCGAAGCGGACCGCGCTCGCGACGCCGTCGCTCACGCCGACTGGCCCATCTGGGCGAGCAGCGGCACCAGGGCGATGCCGATGCCGAATACGGCCGCCAGGATCAGCAGCAGGCCGGCGGCGAGCAGCAGGGCGCGCAGCGGTGCCGCGTCGCGCGGCAGGTTGCCGACCGCGATGTTCAGCACCGTCGCCGCCAGCACCAGCATCAGCCCGATCCGGTAGCCGCCGAAGCTCCAGGGCTGCAGGATCAGCAGGAAGCCCAGCGCCATCGCCGAGATCAGGGTCAGCTCCGCGCGCGCGACCCCACGGCGCATCTCACACCTCGCCGCGCACGGTGCCGAACGTCATGCCGACCAGCAGGTAGCGCTGGAACAGGTAGACGATGGCGATCGGCGGGATGATGTAGAGCGTGGTCAGCGCCGAGACGAAGGTCCAGTCGGTGCTGCCGCCCGCGTACATGCCGGTGGCCAGTGCGGCCGGGATGTTGGCGGTGTTCGGGCCGCCGATCACGTAGTCGAACAGGAACTCGTTCCACACGAAGATGAAGTTGAAGATCAGGGCGGCGACGATGCCGGGCAGCACCTGCGGGAAGATCAGCCGCGCCAGGATGCCGAACCAGCTGGCGCCGCTGACCAGTCCGGTCTCGTCGAAGCGCACCGAGACCCCGTCGATGAAGCCCTTGAGGATCCACACCGAGAACGGGATCGAGAACATGGCGTAGAACAGGATCATCGCCAGGTAGTTGTCCTTCCAGCCGAACCCCACGTACATCAGGTAGACCGGCAGGATCGCGGCCGACCCCGGCAGCATGCGTATCGACAGCAGCAGGAACATCAGGAAGTCGGTGCCGCGCGGACGGAAGCGCGAGAACGAGAACGCGGCCAGGAACGACACCGCGACCGCGATGCAGACCGAGCTCGCCGACAGCAGCAGGCTGTTCAGCAGCTCGTGCAGCAGGCCGGGGTTCGACAGCACGCGCGCGTAGTTGTCGAGCGTCGGCCGGAACAGCAGCAGCGGCGGCACCGCCAGGATCTGCGCCTGCGTCTTGAACGAGCACAGGATGATCCAGGCGACGGGGGCGAAGAACAGCAGCGCCACCAGCCACAGCGTCGCGTGATACAGGTGCGTGCGCCAGCTCATCCCGTCGCCTCCTCGTCGGCCCGCAGCCGGTCGCGCGAGTGCAGCACGAAGATGAAGGTGGCGGTGAAGGCGATCGAGATCAGCAGCAGCACCACGGCGAGTGCCGACGACCAGCCCATGTTGAACACCTGGAAGGCGCGCCGGTACAGCGTCACCGCGATCAGCTCGGTGGTGTTGCCGGGACCGCCGAAGGTCATGTCGTAGACCAGGTCGAGCGTCTTGAAGGCGTCGATGGTGCGCAGCAGGATGCCGAGCATCAGGATGAACTTGCCGTGGTAGAGGATCACCAGGCGCAGCCGCTGCAGCGGCCCGAGCCGGTCCACCGCCGCGGCTTCCAGCTCCGCCTTCGGCACCGAGGCGAGGGCCGCCAGCGTCATCAGCACCATGAACGGCGTCCACATCCAGATATCGACGGCGAGCACCGCGCCGAAGGCGAGGTGCGCGTCGCCGAGGAAGTTCAGGCCGGGCAGGCCGAGGCCGCGCAGGATGTTGTCGAGGATGCCGAAGGTCGGGTCGTAGATCAGGCGCCAGAACGTGCCGGACGCGACCGGCGTCAGCACCATCGGCGCGAACAGCAGGGTGAGGGCGAGGCGGCGTCCCGGCAGCTTCTGACTGTTCCAGAACAGCAGGCCGAGCAGCAGCCCGAGCGCGGTCTCGATGCCGACCGCGCAGAGCACGAACAGGAAGGTGCGGCTCAGCCCGAACCACACCTCGCTGTCGTCGAGGATGCTGCTGAAGTTGTACAGCCCGGCGAAGATCGGCGGCCGGCCGCTGGTGAACGAGAAGCGGTAGAAGCTCAGCCCCAGCAGCCACAGCGTCGGGATCGTGTTCCAGATGATGAAGAACACCAGCACCGGCATCAGCAGCAGCGTCGGCAGCACGCGACGGCTGTTCAGGATCCCGCGCAGGCGGCTGGGCCGCCGCTCGGTTCCCGCGGCGGATGCCGCGACGGCGAGGCCGTCCGCCGCCATCGGCTAGAGCCGGATGCCGGCGCAGGCCGCGCTCGGCGCGCGGGTCGCGGTGCCGGCGTCGAACAGGATCTTCTGCTGTCGACAGGCGGTGTAGCGAAGTGCCGTCATCGGGTCACGCACCTGGTCGGTGGCGAAGGCGGTGAACGCCTCCTGCTGCGTCGAGAGCAGGTCGGCGTAGGCCGGGTCGTGCCAGAAGTCGCTGCTGTTGCCGAGCATGTACTTGTAGGTGCGATACCAGGGCTGGATCGTGTCGAAGTCCGGCCGGGTCAGCGTCGCCTTGTCGCACGGGTTGCCGCCGTGGCGGGCGAAGGCGAGGCTGGTCTCGGCGGTGTACCACCATTCCATGAAGTCGAGCGCCGCCTCCTGGCGGTCATGGTCGTTGAAGGCGTTCAGCACCCAGGGCTGGCCGCCGATGATGTAGTTGCGCACCAGCCTGCCGCTGGCGTCGCGAAAGCCCGGCGGCGGCACGACGATCACGCGCCCCTTGAGCTTGTCGGTGATCATGGCCGGACCGAGTGCCGCCCATTGCAGTGCCGAGAAGATCTTGCCCTGGGTGAAGGCGTCGATCAGCTCGGAGATGCCGTAATTGACGCCGCCCTGCGGGGCGAACTTCAGCTGGTCCTTGTACTGCTGCAGCGCCCGCGCGTTGACGGGGGTGTCGTAGATGCCTTCGACCTGGCCGGTCGAGGCGTTCCAGATGTCGCCGCCCTGCGAGCGCATCAGCGACATCACCGGGTCGCTGATGAAGTCGTACTCGCGCGAGAACTGCGAGCCGTGGCCGTTGAAGCCCTTCTCCGGACGGTTGAAGAACTCGATCAGCTTGAGGAAGTCCGGGTAGGAGAGCTTCTCGAAATCCTCCCAGCTCTGCGGCAGCGCGCGGCCATATCGCTTCTGGAACGCCTCCGCCTCGCCGGGCGCGCGCAGCAGGTCCTCGCGCACGTAGAGGGCCATGGTGTCGCCCTCCTGCGGAAAGCCCCAGCGATGCGGCGAGCCGTCAGGATAGACCTGGTAGGCGGTGCGCACCACCGGGGCGTACCACTCGACGTCGAGCGCCTTGCGCTGGCGGATCACGCGGTCGAGCGGCAGGATCCACTTCGGCTGCGCCAGCGCCCCGAGCCACTGGCTGTCGGAGATGATGATGTTGTAGTCCTGGCTGCGCGTGGCCAGCGAGGTCGCGGCCTTCTGGAACAGCTGCGCGAACGGCGCCTCCGCGTAGGAGAAGCTGACGTCGTAGCCGTGCCGGCTCTTGGCGTACTTGACGAAATCGGGTGCGAGGTCGACGCCGAGGCGGCTCGGCGTCCAGCCCGCGATGCCCAGGATCGACAGGTGGATCGACTTGCCGGCCATCGGGCCGGTCTGCGCGCGCACGATCGAGGGGGCGGCCAGCAGGCTCGCCGCACCGATCGAGCCCAGGCCGCGCAGCAGGGTGCGGCGGCCCAGCGCCGTGGTCGCCGCTGGTTTCGTTGTCATGGCGTGTTCCCCCTCTGGTTGCTGTCCGAAGCCGCTCCGAGCTGCCGTCTCCGCCGCGCGGCCTCAGCGGAGCATGGCGGCCACGTTGCCTCCGTCGACGGTGATGACGTTGCCGGTGGTCCTGTCCAGCAGCGCCGAGGCGACGAACGCATCGGCCACGTCCCGCGCCCGCACCTCGGCGCGAAGCAGGTTTCCGGTCATGTAGTCGGCCTCCGACACGCCGCGCGCCCCGGCGCGGGCCTGGATCATCTCGTCGGTCAGCAGGCCGGAGCGGATGCGGTCCGCATTCACGGCGTTCACCCGTATGCCCTCCGCGCCGTGCTCCAGCGCGTACTGCCGCACCAGCGCCAGCAGCGCCGCCTTGGCGGTGCCGTAGGCGCCGAAGCCGGGTCCCGGGTTGATCGCCTGCTTGGAGACGTTGAACAGCAGCGCGCCGCCGAGCTTCTGCTGGCGCATCACCCGCACCGCCTCGCGCGCCACGTGCTGGTGGCCGAAGAAGTTGAGCTCGAAGGAGCGCCGCAGCAGCGCGTCGTCCAGCTCGGCGATCATGCCGCCGTACGCCGCGCCGGCGTTCGACACCACGATGTCGACGCCGCCGAGCTGCCGCGCGACGGCGGCGAAGGCGTCGGCGACGGAGCCGGCATCGGTGACGTCGCAGCGCAGCGCGAGGGCGCCGGCGACGGTGGCGGCGGTCGCCTCGAGCGACGCGGCGTCGCGGTCGAGCAGCGCCACCGCCGCACCTTCGGCGGCGAAGGCGCGCGCGGTGGCGGCGCCGATCGCGCCGGCGGCGCCGGTCACGACGGCGATGCGGCCGGCGAGGCGCTTGGGCGTCGCGCGTCCGAGCTTGGCCTGCTCGAGCGACCAGTACTCCATGTCGAAATGTTCGGCCTCGGTGATCGAGGTGAAGCGGCCGATCCGGTCGGCGTCGAGCACCGCCTCCAGCCACGCTTCGGCGACGTCGGCGGAGATCGCCGCCTCCGCCGCCGTGCGTCCGACGCCGACGATGCCGAGGCCGCGGATCGCCAGCACGCGCGGGATCGCATCGAGCGCCCGTCGGCCGCCGCCGACGCGCCGGTCCTGGCGCGCGAAGTAGTCGCGATAGCTCTCGATGAAGCCTGCGACCGCGCGTTCCGCCGCCTCGGCCCAGCCGGCGAGGTCGCCCCGATCGGGTGCCGGCAGGATCGCCGGCCGCTGCTTGATCCGGATCACCTGCTCGGGTGTGGCCACGCCGCGGGCGCCGTACTCGTCGAGCGCCTCGCCGTCCACGAAGCGCCGGATCCGGGGGCCGGTGCGCGGCGACAGCAGCCAGTGCGTCGCACCCTCGTCCGAACGGGCGCCCAGCACGCCGCGCAGCGTCGGCAGCACCGCCTCGAACGGTGCGAGTGCCGCGGGCAGTGTCACCGGATGCAGCGACGCCGGCTCGCGTCCGTGCTCGGCGATGAAGTCCTCGGCCAGCGTCACGAACTCGATCATCAGCTCGTAGGCGCCGCGCGCCGTGTCGGCGAAGGTGAAGATCCCGTGCTTGCCGAGCAGCAGCCCCTGCACCTGCGGCGCGCGCTCGTAGACGGCGGCCGCCTGCTTGGCCAACGCGAAGCCCGGCATGATGTACGGCACGAAGCCGACGCGGTCGCCGTAGATGCGCCGGCAGACCGCCTCGGAGTCCGGCAGGCAGGCGATCGCGGTCGAGGTGACGGAGTGCGTGTGGTCGATGAACTTGTGCGGCAGGTAGGCGTGCAACAGGGTCTCGACCGACGGATTGGGTGCTGCGGTGTCCAGCAGGTTCTGGCGCTGCGCGTTGACCATGTCCTCGTCGGAGAGCCGATCGAGGGCACGCAGCCGGAACAGCGGCTGCAGCCGCACCGCCGGATGGCCGTCCGGCTCTATGGTGGCGAGGTCGCGCCCGCTGCCCTTGACGCACAGCACGTCCACCATCTCGCCGAACAGGTCGGGCAGCTGGGTCTTCACCGACGTGTTGCCGCCGCCATGCATGACCAGGCGCGGCACCTGGCCGAGCAGGCGTGAGCTGTAGGTGCGCAGCGCCAGGTCGCGGCTCACGCCCAGCGCCTGGTAGTGCCGCACCAGCTGCTCCGCGTCGGCGTCCGACCAAAGGCTCTGCAAGCATCGTCCTCCCTTGGACGCCGCGGCCTAGTGGCCGTACTGATTGGCAGAATCGGTAGGATATCGTCCGACTTATGTCAAATGGATCCGACAAAAGTGCAGCAAAGCAGATGCCGGGCTCTCGCGGCGGTCGTGCCCGTCGCGCCGCCGGCGTCACGCCGACCGAGTTCGACGGCGACCCGGTGGTGTGGGCCGCGTGGCTGTACTACGAGGAGGGCCTGACCCAGGAGGAGATCGCCGGCCGGTTCGGCACCTCGCGGAGCAGCGTGATCAACCTGCTGCAGCAGGCGCGCGAGCGCGGCGTGGTCAGCATCGCGGTGTCGCCGGACCACCTGCAGTCGGTGCGGCTGTCGCGCCGGCTCGCCGGGCGCTACGGCCTGGAGGGCTGCGCCGTGGTGCCGGACGATGGCGGGCGCCAACCCGACTACCAGCGCGTCGGCCGTGCCGGGGCGCGGCTGCTGGCGTCGCGGCTGAAGACCGACGACGTGCTGGGCGTCTCCTGGGGCCTGACGGTGCTGGCGCTCGCCAACGCGCTTCCGCCGCGGCCGCTGCCGGGCCTCTGCGTGGTCCAAGTGACGGGGTCGTTCGTGGGCACCTACGAGATGTCGGCCGAGCTCTGCACCTCGAACATCGCCAGCCGCACCGGCGGCCGCTGCGTCTACATCCACGCGCCCGGCGTGGTCTCGCAACCGCAGGTGCGGCGCATGCTGATGCGCGAGCCGACGCTGCGCGAGGAGTTCCGCATCCTCGAGACCTGCAACCGGCTGGTGTTCGGCGTCGGCAGCGTGAAGCCGTCCAGCACCGCCTTCCTGAGCGGCTACGTCGAGCATGCCGACGCGGTGCCCTACATCCGTCGCGGCGCCACCGCCGTGCTGGCGGGACGCTTCATCGACGCGGAGGGACGCGCGGTGATCGACGCGCTCGACGACAGGATGATCGGCCTGACCGTCGAGCAGCTCGACCGCATTCCCGACCGGCTCTGCGTCGCCTGCGGCGCCGACAAGGCCGACGCGATCCACGCGACGCTGCTCGGCGGCCACGCCACGTCGTTCGTCACCGACGCCGCCACGGCGCGCGATCTGCTGGAACGCTGAACGCCCCCGGATCGTGAGCCGGGCCGCCGCGGTCGGGGCGGGCGCGCCTCGAGCCGTCAGGACATGAGGGCAGGCGCACGGGCTGCGAGCCCGGGCATGTCCGGGCGAGCCCGGCCGGCCAGCTCGCCCATCGGCTTCGGGCGACCCAGCAGGTAGCCCTGCATCTGGTCGCACCTGTGATCCCGTATCACCTCCAGCTGCGCCCTGGTCTCGACCCCCTCGGCGACGATCGACAGGCCGAGATTGTGGGCGAGGCCGATGATCGTGCGGACGATCATCGTCGCTTCCTCGCCGTGCTCCAGCCCCTGGATGAAGGACCTGTCGATCTTCAGCTTGTCGAACCTGAACGAGCGCAGGTAGCTGAGGCTCGAGTAGCCGGTGCCGAAATCGTCCAGGGCGATGCGCACGCCCTGCGCGCGCAGTGCCGACAGCACCTCGATCGCCCGCGCGGTGTCCTCCATGAGAACGCCCTCGGTGATCTCGATCTCCAGCCGGTCCGGCAGCAGGCCGGTGCTGGCGAGCGTCTCGGAGACCGTCTGCGGCAGGTCGGACTGCCGGAAATGCACCGGCGAGATGTTCACCGCGACCCGGTGCGGCCGCTCCCACCCCGCGGCCGCCTCGCAGGCGGCATGTAGCACCCACTGGCTGATCTTCACGATCAGCCCGGTCTCCTCGGCCAGCGGGATGAACTCCATCGGCGGCACCAGCCCGCGCTGCGGGTGATGCCAGCGCAGCAGGGCCTCGTAACCCTCCACCTCGTCGGTCGTGCAGCTGACCAGTGGCTGGTAGTACAGCTCGAACTCGCCGCGATCGACCGCGTGCCGCAGGTCCTGCTCCAGCTGTCGACGTGCCTGCAGGTTCTCATCCATGGCGGGCTCGAAGAAGCGGAACGTGCCGCGCCGGTCCTGTTTGGCGCGATACAGCGCCGTGTCGGCGGCGTGCATCAGCGTGTCCTGGCTGCCGCAGTCTCCGGGGAACAGCGCGATCCCGATCGAGGTGCCGATCTCGACCTGATGCCCCTCGAGATCGAAGGGCCGCGCGATCGAGTCGATCAGCCGTTGCGCGAGGCTCGCCGCCGTGGCCGCGCGGTCCGTGTTCATCACGACGATGAATTCGTCTCCGCCGACGCGGGCGAGGGTGTCGGTGGCTCGCAGCTCCGCCTGCAGCCGATGCGCCACCTGGATCAGCAGCGCGTCGCCACCGCCGTGACCGAGCAGGTCGTTGACCGGCTTGAAGCGGTCGAGGTCGATATAGAGCAGCGCCACCTCCGCCTTCGTGCCGGTGGCGGCATCGAGGGCGTAGCCCAGGCGCTCCTGCAGGAGGAAGCGGTTGGGCAGGTCGGTCAGCGCGTCGTGATGCGCGAGATGACGGATCCTCGCCTCGTCGCGCTTGCGGTCCGACAGGTCGCGGAACGCGATCGCGGTCGCCGTCCTGCCCTCGTAGTCGATCGTGCTGCACGACAGCTCCACCGAGACCAGGGCGCCGGTGCCGGTGCGTACCTGGATCTCTTCCGGCCTGCCGCCCTTGAGGATAGTGCGGATGTGTCCCAGGAGTTGCGGGCGATCGGCCTGTGCCACGAGTTCCAGCACCTCGCGTCCGACGAGCCGCTCGGCGGGCATGCCGAACAGGCGGCCGCCGGCGGTGTTGATCTGCAGGATGATGCCGTCGCGCTCGATGATCAGCACCTCCTGCGAGATGTCGCTCAGCAGCCGCATGCGCCTGAGCTCGAGCACGGCGCGCTGCGACAGGTGTTGTTCCATCAGCGTCGCCGCCAGGCTCACCGCCAGGATCGCCAAGCTGACCGAGCCCACCGCGATGGCGAGCGATCCCGACCCCAGCACGTCACCGCGCTGACCCATCGGATGGCCGAGATCGATGGTGAGGGCGCTCATGCCGGTGAAGTGCACGCCGCAGACGCAGAGCCCGAGCCACCCGGACACCTCGAGGCGCCGCCACAGCGAGCTCAGCGCGACCGAGCGGGCCAGCGACAGGACCGCGAAGCCGATGCCGACGAGGACGGAGGCGAGGACCTGTTGGTGATCGACGCGGTAAGCCGCGGGCAGTCGCATCGCCGCGACGCCGCAATAATGCATCCCCACGACCGCGAGCCCGAGCAGGGCGCCGCCGAGCGCGGCGCCGAGCCATCTGGACGGCGTCAGCCGCCAGACGAGCAGCCCCGTCAGCGTGCCGATCACGGCGATCACGGCCGACGACGCCGTCGTCCGGATCTCGTAGGCGATCGGCATGCCGGGCATGAAGGCGAGCATCGCGACGAAGTGCAGCGACCACACGCCGCAACCGAACACGGCCGCGGCCGCGGTCAGCCAGATCCAGGACGCGTTTCGCGCCGCCTGCCCGCGCGCGACGAGGCTGAGGGTCGTGAAGCACGCCAGGACGCAGATGCACGCCGCCAGCAGGACCAGGCGTAGATCATGCTGCTGGGTGACACACCCGATGATGCGAAGCATTCCTGGCACTCTGCAGAAGAGGACCATACGTCTACTTCAAGTCGGTTAATAACCCGCTACTGCCGGACGGATCCCGGTCCGACCGGAGACGGCTTCGGTTCAGCGGTTGGTCTGCTGGCCGAGCGGCGGTTCATCTTCCGGCCTGTAGTAGAGTGCGGCGCACTCCTCGGCGAGCACCCCGCCCTGCGCGCTCATGTCGTTGCGGAAGGCATCGTCGATGATGTCCAGCACGTCGAGATGCCGATCCTCGAAATACATCCGGTGCACGTGCGGCCGCGCGGCACCGTAGACGATGCGGCGGATGCTGGTCCAGATGCTGGCCATGCTGCACATGCCGCACGGCTGCAGCGTCGAGTACAGGGTGGCGCCGCGCAGGTCGTCGCGTGCCAGGCCCTCGCAGGCGCGACGGATCGCCACGATCTCGGCGTGCGCGCTCGGATCATGGCGCAGCCCGACCTCGTTGTGACCCTCTCCGACGATGCGTCCGTCCATCACGATCACGCAGCCGATCGGCGACGCGCCCGGCTTGCCCTGAGCCTCTTGCGCCAGCGCGATGGCGCGCCGCATGTAGACGATATCCTGTTCGGCGCTGTCGTCGGGCATCGCCTGCGGTAGCGCGGCAGGGCGGCCGGAGTTTGCGCAATCGCGCGGACGCGACCAATGTTGGTCTCGACGTTCAGGGGGAACCCATGGCTGGCACCGCGGTGAGAGATGGCTGGAGCCTGGGCGACGCGCCCAGCCTCGACGGCAAGGTCGCGATCGTCACCGGCGCGACCGGCGGCCTCGGCTACGAGACCGCCCTGGGCCTGGCGCGACGCGGCGCCACGACGATCCTGGCCGGCCGCAACGCGGGCAAGGGCGCGCAGGCCCTGACGCGCCTGCAGCGCAGCCTTCCTGCGGCGCGGGCGCGCTTCGAGATGCTCGACCTCGGCAGCCTCGCCTCCGTGGCCCGCTTCGCCACCGCCGTCAGCGACGCGCATGGCGGCGTGATCGACATCCTGGTCAACAATGCCGGGGTGATGGGAATGCCCAGCCGCGAGCTGACCGAGGACGGTTTCGAGCGCCAGATCGGCGTGAACTATCTCGGTCACTTCGCCCTGACCGCGCAGCTGAAGGACGCGCTGTGCAAGGGCGGCGTCGACAAGGCCGGAGGCCGCGTGGTGAACGTGGCCAGCCTCGCGCATCGCCGCGCCACCCTCGACCTGGACGACCTGCAGTCGGAGCGGGCGTACAGCCCGTTCAAGGCCTATGGCCGCAGCAAGCTCGCCATGCTGATCTTCGCGATCGAGCTGCAGCGGCGCGCGGTGCAGAACCGCTGGAACCTGGTCAGCCTGGCCGCTCATCCGGGCTGGGCGCGGACCGACATCATCACCAACAGCACCGGCAGCGGCGCGCCGGGCCTCAAGCAGCGGGTGATGGCGACCGCCTTCGCGGTGTTGGCGCAGTCGGCGCGCGACGGCGCCCTGCCCTCGCTGTACGCGGCGATGGCGACGCAGGCGAAAGGCGGTGGCTATTACGGTCCGACCGGACCCGGCGAGACCCGCGGCGCTCCGGGCGCGTCGCGCATCATGCCGCAGGCCGCCGATCCCGCGACCGGCACCCGGCTGTGGACGCTCTCCGAACGCCTCACGGGCGTCACCTTCGGCGCCTAGAGC
>CAXTNB010000048.1:0-7728 GCA_964245385.1 uncultured Acetobacteraceae bacterium
GCGGTGGGCGGAAGCTGCTCGCGCTGCTCGCGCCCAACTGCCATCGCCGTACTGACCCACGACCTTCCCAACCTGGCGATCGGCGCGGCCGGCAGTGCCGGCGCACTCGTGGGACTCCGTCAAGTCCCGCGCCAGCGAGCAGCCGGAGCGATCACGGTTTTGCTGTTCCGCGCAGCGGTCCAGCCAGGCAAAGGTCTCCACCCTTGGCCGGCTCAGCGAGGCAGCCTTTGCACTTGGCGCTCGAAGCGTCTTCTGAGCAGGCCAGGGTGGAGGCGGTAGAGCCATGCCCATAGCTCCGCCGCCCGAGGGACGATGATCGTCTCGCGATCGGCCTTCACGCCGCGCCAGACGATTCCGGCCGCAGCCTCCGCGGGTACGGCCTCCTTGGGCGAGGCGATAGTGGGGTCGCGCTCGCCGAGAATGCCCTTGCCCCAGATGGCCGACTGAACCGCCGCGGGACAGACCACGCTCACCCGCACGCCGAAGCGGGCGGCCTCCGACCGGAGGCTGTGGGACAGGCCCACCACCGCGTACTTCGTCGTGTTGTAGAGGGTCTGGCCGGGCCAGGGGATCAGCCCGGAGATGGACGAGGTGTTGACGATGTGGCCGAAGCCTTGCCGGATCATCAGCGGATAGGCGGCGCTGACGCCGTGGACGACCCCCATGAGGTTCAAGTCCACGATCCGGCGCCATTGCTCCAACGTCGCGTCGCGGACATCCAGGGTGCCGCCTACGCCTGCGTTGTTGAAGATGTAGTCGAGCCGGCCGAAGCGCTGCGCTACGCCTTCGACCGCGGCCTGGACCGCCGAGGCATCGGTGACGTCCAGCCTCACGCCCTCCAGAGCGTGGTCGCGAGCGGCGCGCGCCAGGGCTTCTTCGTCCACGTCGGCCAGCACCACCTGACAGCCCTGGCTGCTCAGGAGACGTCCCAAGGCGGAGCCGATGCCTGAGCCGCCGCCTGTTATGAATGCAACGCCCGTCGCGCTCATGGAGGCTTCAGCTTCTCCGGCGAGGGGCCGGCCGTGCCGACCGGTCGATCAGGATCGCCGCGAGCAAGGCGGGTGTGTCGCCGAGGCACGCCCAGGCGTGATTGGTGGCGCGCTGCACCACGACGTCGCCGGCCCTGAGGTCGCGCTCCTCCTTGTCCAGGATCAGCCGCACGTGCCCGTGGATCACGACGATGAAGTCGAGCGTATGCGTCAGGTGCATGCCGGGATGGCGCGAGACATCCGGCCGCACGTCCTCGCCGCCCATGGCGCGGAAGGCCGCTTCATAGGCGGGTGCAAGCACAGCGGGCTCGACGCCGGGCGGCTCAGGCACGACGGTGAACCACCTGCACTTCACCCCTGCGGCGGGCGGCAGGAGCCTCACCCGGCCGGAGCTGTCCTCATCCGGGTCGCTCCAGATCTCGTACAGCCCGTCGTCCGGCGCGAATTCGAGGACCGGGCTCGGCCCGTCGTCGGCGCTGACATAGGAGCGGCCGGCCGCGTCGACGGCGGTCACGACGCGCCGCAAGCGGTGCCGCAGACTCGGAGGCGCGGTGCGGCTCATGACCTATCCTCCCCGGTGTCCGGTGGACACCAGCCTTATCGGCAAGCTAGCGGCCCGCTTATCGCGGAAACTCGCGGACGACTTTCTGCGGCAGGACACTAGCGGCCTTGCCGAGTTCGAGCTCACCCTGCGCCCCGGCGGAACTGGGCGTGATCATCCCGGCGCGGTCGCCGAGGTCGTCCCAGCGCGCCGCCAGCTGCTCGGCCGCGTCCGGGACCGGCGGGATGTAGATCCCTCGGGTCAAGGTCACGTGCGCCTGCTCGAAGCCGCCGGCCCCGGCGCAGACGATGGCACGCGTCGGGGCGTCCTCGGCGACGAGGGCGAGGACGGCGGGGCTGACCGCCTCCGGCCTCAGCCGTGCCAGCGCCTCCGCCGGCAGGATGCCCTCCATCATCCGTGTCGCGGCGGTGGGCGCCAGGCAGTTCACGCGGATGTCGTTCTTGCGACCCTCCAGGGCCAGCGTCTGCATCAGCCCCACCAGCGCCATCTTGGCCGCCGCGTAGTTCGACTGGCCGAAGTTTCCGTAGAGGCCGGAGGAGGACGTCGTCATCACGATCCGCCCGTAATTCTGCGCCCGCATGGTCTCCCAGACCGCCTTGGTGCAGCAGACCGCGCCCATGAGGTGGACCTCCACCACGGCGCGGAAATCATCCAGGGCCATCTTGGCGAATGTCTTGTCGCGAAGGATGCCGGCGTTGTTGACCAGGATGTCGATCCGACCCCACCGCGCCAAGGCTTCCGCCACCATCGCCTCCACCTGCGGCGCGTCGCACACCGACGCGCCGTTGGCGATCGCCTCGCCTCCCGCCTCATTGATCTCTTCCGCGACGGCCCGCGCAGCGCCCGGAGCGCCGCCCGCGCCGTTCAAGCCGCTGCCGAGGTCGTTGACCACGACGCGCGCCCCCCGGGCCGCGAGGAGGTGCGCGTGAGCTCGGCCCAGCCCTCCGCCAGCCCCCGTCACGATCGCGACCCGACCGGTCAGGTCGATGCTCATCCGCCCATATCCTCAGGCCCGAACTGCGTCAGGGTCGCGAGCAAGGGCCCATCCAGCAGGTTTGACTTGTCGGTATGCTATCGCGACATTCCATGGGTCGACCGTTGTATTCCCGCATATGACATGTCCGGTGTTGACCGGTTGGTCAAGCCATCTCTTTCATGTTGCGGTCTAATTACTAGGGTGCCGCGATGCCGGATGTTGCCGCCTACGTCGCCGAAGCCGAGCGCCGGGTCTGGGACGTTCCCGGAGTAGGCGGAGACGTGGGGCGGCTGCCGGTCCGCTCGGTCGGGATCGTCGGGGCCGGCACCATGGGCGCCGGCATCGCGATGAATTTCGCCACCGCAGGCGTTCCCGTCGTGATCGTTGAGCAGAAGCGCGAAGCGCTCGATCGTGGGCTCGCGAGCATTCGCACCAACTATGAGAACAGCGCCCGCAAGGGCCGCTTTCCTGCGGAGGAAGTCGAAGCGAGGGTGGAGCGCATCCGGGGCGCCATGGAGCTCTCGGCGGTTTCGGAGTGCGACCTCGTGATCGAGGCCGTGTTCGAGGACATGGAGCTGAAGAAGCGGTTGTTCAGGGAGCTGGATCGGATCTGCCGCCCGGGCGCGATCCTGGCGACGAACACGTCCGCGCTCGACGTCGACGCGATCGCGGCCGAGACGTCGAGGGCCGCCTCGGTGATCGGTCTGCACTTCTTCTCGCCCGCCAACGTGATGAAGCTCTTGGAGGTCGTGCGAGGCGAGGCCACCTCGTGGTCGGTGATCGCGACCTGCATGGACCTCGCCCGCACGATCGGGAAGATCGCCGTGCTGGTGGGGGTCTGCCCCGGGTTCGTCGGAAACCGGATGCTGCGCCCCTACCAGGTCCAGGCGTTCAGCCTCCTGATGGAGGGGGCGATGCCGTGGGATGTGGACCGGGTCCTGACCGGCTTCGGCCTAAAGATGGGGCCGTTCGCCATGATGGATCTGGCGGGGCTCGACGTCGGCTGGAGCCGCGAGACGTCCAAGGGCGAGAGCCTCCGGGACGTTCTCTGTGAGAAGGGACGTCTGGGTCAGAAGTCGCGCGCCGGCTTCTACGACTACGAGACGGACCGGGCAGCGCGTCCCTCACCGATCACGGAGCGCCTCATACGCCGGTTCGCCGAAGCCCGCGGTGGCAGGTTGCGCGAGATCGGCGATGCGGAGATCCTGGAGCGCTGCATGTTTGCGCTGATCAACGAGGGCGTTCGGATCCTGAGCGAAGGCAAGGCCGCGCGCCCGTCCGACATCGATGTGGTCTGGCTGAACGGCTATGGCTGGCCGCGCGCCACCGGCGGCCCGATGTTCTACGCCGACCGGATCGGCCTACCTGCGCTGGTGGTCAAGCTGGAGGCCTACGTGGCCTCCGCGGGCGACGTCTTCGAGCCCTCCCCGCTGCTCAAGACGCTGGCTCGTGAGGGGCGGAGGTTGGCCGACCTCAATGAGGAACCCGCCGCCGTCGATCTCGGCGGCAACCTCGGCTGACATACCGCGCCCGCGGCGCACTGCCCAGATCCTGCGCCTGACCGAGCGATGGCTAGCAGATATCGCAGACCGCAACCTGAAATACCGCGGCAGGGATGTTGACGTAGGGGCTTGGGCAGACTTTCTCTAGCTCAGACACGGGAGCCGGGGAGCCAGCGTCGCTCGGCCAGGAAGCGGCGTCGCTGCCGAAGTGCCGCGCAGAGGAGCGAACGATGACGGTTGCATACCGGGAGGCGCTGGTCGTCTCCTGCGCGGCACTGCCGGTCGGCCGGTTGGCACCCGCCGGAGACACGTCCGCGAAGCCCGCAGCGGGCGCGCCCTCGCCGGGCTTCCTCACTCGCTACCGACCTGGATCGACACCGGCGGAGCCGTCGCCAATCTCGCCTCTGGCGCCGACAGCCAGGACCACATCATGACCTATGGAATCGATCGTCGCCCGGTCACGATCTGGAGCGAAGGCTCTCGCCTGGCGGCCGAGATCTTCAAGCCGACCGGCCGGGCCGCGCCTGTTCCCGGGGTCGTGCTCTGCCACGGCTGGGGCGGGCTGAAGTCGCATCTTGCCGAGAGCTACGCCAAGCCCTTCACCGCGGCGGGTTTCGCCTGCCTGGTATTCGACTACCGCGGCTGGGGCGAGTCCGACGGCAAGCTCATCCCGACGGCCGACCTGCCCATGCTCACCGACGCCGGCGAACAGATCCTCAAGGTCCGGGTAATCCGCGAGGTCGTCGATCCTGCCGACCAGATCGCCGACATCTCCGCGGCGTCGGCGTGGCTGATGAGCGACGACGGCGTCGATCCCGAAAGGATTGGCCTCTGGGGCTCGAGCTTCGGCGGCGGCAACGTCGTCTCGGTCGCAGGAACGGACGCGCGCATCAAGGCCGTGGTGGCGCAGATCGGCAGCTACGGCCCTCCGAGCGAGGAGTGGTTCGCCACCCTCGCCAAGCAACGCATGGCGGACAAGGCGCGCGGCCGGATCGACCCGCCGATCCCGCAAGGCGTGGACGCCCTGCCCGGCCTCCAGGGGGTGCCCGACGCAGCGCGCATGCTGTTCAACCGGCCGCTGGAGAGGGCGGAGAACATACGCGTGCCCACCCTGTTCATCGACGCGGAGAACGAGGAGTACGGCAGCCCGGAGATCCAGGGTGGGGCGGCTTTCGAGATCGTTCGTCGCAACGCGCTGGCGGAGCGCCACACCTTCCCGTGCACGCACTACCAGGTCTACGACCGCTTCTACGAGCCCTCGCTGAAGCTGGCGCTCGACTGGTTCGAGAAACACCTGTGATCATAGCCACGGAACACGGAGAGCGGTCATGCAAGACCTGAACGGGAAGGTCGCCGTGATCACCGGGGGCGCCAGCGGGATCGGTCTCGCCCTGGCGGAGCGCCTCGCCCGTGAGGGCATGAAGCTGGTCATCGCCGACGTCCAGCCGGACGCGCTCGAGCGCGCCGAGGCGCGGCTCGAAGAGGCCGGTGCGGAGGTGGTCGGCGTGCACGCGGACGTGGCCAAGTTCGAAGAGGTGGAAAATCTTGCCCGGGCCGCTCTCGACGCCTTCGGCAGGGTGCACGTCGTCGTGAACAATGCTGGCGTCTCCATCACCGGGCCGACCTGGAAGATGTCCATCGACGACTGGCGCTGGGTGTTCGACGTCAACTTCTGGGGCGTCGTGCATGGGGTCAGGGCCTTCACGCCCATCCTGATCGAGCAGGGCGAGCCAGCGCACATCGTCAACACCGCCTCGCTGGCGTCCTACGTCGGCATCGGCCAGCACTCGCCGTACTGCGCCTCCAAGGCCGGCGTCCTGTCGGTCAGCCAGTCGCTACGCTCCGAGCTGGTGGCGGAGCTGCATCCGATCGGGGTCTCGGTGGTGTGCCCCGGGATGGTCGCCACCGACATCCATCGCTCCTGGCGCAACCGGCCGCAGGGCGACAGGCCGTGGAGTAACCGGGAGTGGAACGATCCGGAAGTGATCGCGCACGCCAACGCCATCCAGGGCGCGGGCGTTTCGCCGGAGCTGATCGCCGACGCGACGCTGCGGGCGATCCTGGAGGACCGCTTCTACGTATTCTACGGCGATTTCGTCGGACCTTACCTGGACAGCCTGCTGACGCCGATTCTCAAGGCCGGCGAGCCGCCAGTGATCACCTGGGGTCCGGATCTTCGCACGCCTTCGGCTTCCGGCTAGACCATCATCCGCGAGCCTGTGCGATCCGGTCATGCTCTAGGATCGCGCTCCACGCCTACGACCGACGTGGGGTCTGGAGCTCGCCTGAGCGATCGCGTCTGGCGTGTACAGTCCGGTGAACAGCGGACGCGCGTAGGCCTCCAGCGCCTTGGGCGCATCAAGACCGGGAGCCCAATGACGGAGCTCCGCGCTGGCGTTGATCAAGCACATCAGCGTGCTGGCGGCCACGTTCGCGTCCACCGGCCGGATGGAACCGTCCCCGATACCGTCGCTCACCACGCTGGCCAGGCGGCTCGCGTACTGACTGAAGCGGCGAACGAGCCGTGCTCGCAATTCCTCGGGCACCGCGCTGAGCGCCGTGGTGCGCAGGAGCGGAACCTCGCCGGACAGGCCCCGCCAGGTCAGCGAGCCCGCCAGAGAGGACAGGACGGCGAAGCCCGAGTGCGCGACCGTCTCGGTGGCGGACAGCGCCTCCCGCATGATCCCGAAGGTTCGATCGAAGCATTGCTCCACCAGATCGTTCTTCGCCTGGTTGTGGTGGTAGAAGGCGCCCTTGCTGACGTTGAGCGCGGCCGAGATGCGCGCCACCGACGCGCCCAGGTAGCCGTGCTCGTTGATCTGTTCCGTCGCCGCCCTGAGGAAGGCTTCCCTGGACACGCCGCTCGATTCCGGGACCTCCGGAGGGGCGGGCGTTTCGACCGGGGCCCAGAACTGCCCGGGCCTCGCCAAGCCGTTGACCAGAACGTCGTACAGCCGATCGACCATGCGGGGGTAATCTTGCGGCTCGTAATGCCGGAGCCACAGCTCGGCCCAGAACACCTGGGAGATCAGCAGGTGCGTTCGCGCGTTGCGACCGAGCCGCGCCGGCTCCTTGAGCGGCAGCGAGCCGAAGGTGCGCCGGACGCGGCGGAACATGTCCGCGTAGGCCGCGTCGACGGCAGCATCGTTGATGGTACGCACGTCGTTGAAGGTCGCCACGGGGTCGGAAGCGCCGGTGTCGGCGGCGGCGAGATGGGCGGCGAAATCGTGCAGGAAGCAACGCAGGCCGGCTCGCGGATCGGGCTCGAGATCGGAGCGATCCAGCAAGCCGTTATAGAACTCGATGGCTCGAAGAAAGCAGGCCGCCGCGAGGTCCTCCTTCTTCTTGAAATAGTGATTGACCGCCGTTGGGACGAGATCTAGCGCTGCGGCGACCTCCGTGAAGGTCATCCCCTTCACGCCCTTCTGGTTCAGCACCGGCGTCGCCGCCCGCACGATCATCGCCTTGCGAACTTCGAACTTCGGCGCCGGCGCTTGGAGTTCGGGGCTGGGCTCGCTGCTCATCGTCATTCGTGTCTCGTCGGCCCGTCGCCGTAGCGAGCGCCGCATGGAGGTCGGATCACCCAGCGGTCTGGGGCAGCCAGCTTACCTTGCATCGCGCACTCGCGCGAGCCGACACGGAGGACAGGCCGGCTTGGCGTCAGGTCGGCAGCGTCGGCGACCGCAATTTCAGGGAGCG
>CAXTNB010000048.1:7738-8350 GCA_964245385.1 uncultured Acetobacteraceae bacterium
TTCTGCAGTCTATCCGACCGCATCCGCAAAGCAGCGTCCGACATCCCAGGCTATCCCGCTGTGATCGAGGGCGGCGAGATCGTCTGCTTCGGAGAACTGGACGCGGTCATGGACCGTGTAGCCGCCACGCTGCAGGCGGAGATGGTAGCGCCTCAGCAAGCGGTGGCGATCTGCGCGGCCAGCTCGATCCCCTACCTGCAGGTGTTCTGCGGTGCCTTGCGAGCCGGTGTCGTCGTGGCGCCGCTCGCTCCGTCCTCGACGGCGCAGAGTCTGGCCGGAATGGTGGCGGACTGCTCCGCCAGGATCCTGTTTCTGGACGCCGCGATGGCTGAGCACCTCGCGTCCGTGCGCGCGCGGATCACCGCGCGTTGGGTGACGCTCGACGACAGTGCCGCCGGAATGCCTCTCAGCGTCTGGCTCGCGGCCGAGGGCGCCAGACCCGAGCCAGTGGAGATCGCGCCGGAGTGGCGCTTCAACATCATCTACTCGTCGGGCACCACGGGAACGCCCAAGGGGATCGTGCAGCCGCACCTCATGCGGACGCCTCTCGAGATCCCCGGCGCGCCGTCCGGCTTCGGCAGCGAAACGGTATGGCTCGTCTCCACCGGCCTG
>CAXTNB010000048.1:8360-11963 GCA_964245385.1 uncultured Acetobacteraceae bacterium
ATACCACCCTCTCGATGCTGTTCCTCGGGCTCGGCGGCGGCGGGACGCTGGTGCTCATGCCGAAGTTCGACCCCCGCCGCTTCCTGGAGGCGGCCGAGGCGCACCGCGTCACCCACGCCATGCTGGTGCCCGTGCAGTACCAGCGCATCCTGGCGTTGCCGGACTTCGACCGCTTCGACCTGTCCGCGTGTCAGATGAAATTCAGCACCAGCGCGCCGCTGTCGGCGGACTTGAAGGCCGAGATCCTGCGCCGCTGGCCCGGCGGCCTCACCGAGTACTATGGGATGACGGAGGGCGGGGGCGGCGCGGTGCTCTACGCCCACGAGACGCCGCACAAGCTTCACACGGTGGGCAAGCCTTGGCCGCACGTGGACATGCGCCTGATCGATGAGCAAGGGCGTGAGGTAGGGCCCGGCGAGGCCGGAGAGATCGTCGGCGCCTCCGCCCTCAGCATGCTGGGCTATCACAACCAGCCGGAGAGGACCGCCGAGGCCACCTGGCATGACGCGACAGGTCGCGCGTTCGTCCGCCACGGCGACATGGGCCGCTTCGACGAGGACGGCTTTCTCATCCTGCTCGACCGCAAGAAGGACATGATCATCTCCGGCGGCTTCAACGTGTTTCCGTCCGACCTGGAGGCGGTCCTGCGGGCGCATCCCGAGGTGGCAGAGGCGGCGGTGGTGGGCACCCCGTCGCAGGCCTGGGGCGAGACGCCGGTGGCCTTCGTCACCCTGCGGCCGGGCTCGGAGATCGAGGCGGAGGCGCTACGCGCCTGGGCCAACGAACGGCTCGGCAAGGTGCAGCGCCTGGCCGACGTGCGGGTGCTGAGGGCGCTTCCCCGCAGCCACATCGGCAAGGTGCTCAAACGCGAACTCCGCGACGAATACATCGCCGAGACCTGACAGGTGGCTCGGGACACTGGGAGAGACATCGGCGGCCGAAACGTCTTCGTGCGCCCCGCCGCCGGTCGCGTCGCCTCCGGACCGCGGGGCGGTCACGGGCGTCATCGTCTTGGCGATGATCGGCTGCATCTCGCGCGGCGCTCGCGTCCCGCGCGAGCCCTCCTCCGTTGCCTCGGTGCCGTCCTGGCATCGGACGACCGCCGGTCGATCGGCCTCGCTCGCGGTCTGGATCGTCATGAGCATGCCGCACCGGCTGGCACGTCCTCCGCGTCGGACCCGAGCCTCGTCGCCGACCCGAACTTCGTGACATCCATCCGGAGCGCTCAGGCATGACCCGGGCTTCCTCCCGGCCGGCTGGTCCCGGCCTGCTGACGAAGCTCGCCTACGGGTCCGGCTCGTTGGCGTTCGGAGTGAAGGACAACGGGTTCAACGTCCTTCTCCTCCTCTACTACAACCAGGTGCTCGGCCTGCCAGCGGGGCTGGCGGGCGGCGCACTGGCACTCGCCCTGGTGATCGATGCAGGGCTCGATCCCGCGATCGGCTATCTCTCGGACAACACCCGCTCGCGGTGGGGGCGGCGCCACCCCTACATGTACGCGGCGGCCATACCCGTGGCGCTGAGCTACTATTTCCTGTGGACGCCGCCGGCGGGGCTCGGCCAGACGGGCCTGCTGGCCTACCTGTTCGTCGCCAGCGTGCTCGTGCGCTCTTTCATCTCCCTCTACGAGGTCCCGAGCGCCGCGCTCGGCCCGGAGCTGACCGCCGACTACGACGAACGCACGTCCTACATGGCGTATCGCTATCTGTTCGGCTGGGTCGGCGGCGTCACCATGTACATCCTCGCCTTTTCGGTCTTCCTGCGCCCGGACGCGGCTCACCGCGTCGGCCAGCTCAACCCGGCGGGCTATCGCATCTACGGGCTGGTGTCGGCGGCGGTGATGTTCGTCAGCATCATCGTCTCGTCGCTCGGCACGCACGAGGCGGCAGCGTCGGCGCGGGTGGCGCCGCCTCGCCGCGTCCGATTGGGTCAGGCCCTCGCCGAGATCGGACAGGCGCTGAGCAACCCTTCGGCCGTCGCGCTGATCGCCTCCAGCGTCGCCTACTTCGTGGCCGTGGGCCTCGGCTTCGCGCTGCAGAGCTATCTTTCCACCTACTTCTGGGGGCTCAGCGCGCAGCAGATCGCGACGCTCGGCTCCAGCAGCTACCTGTCGGCCTTCGGTGCCCTGATCCTGGCGCCCCTGATGGCGCGCCGGTTCGGCAAGAAGCCTGCACTGATCCTCGCCTCCCTCCTCTCCATGTTCATCGTGCCGAGCGGTGTCGTGCTGCGCATGCTGGGCGTCTTTCCGGCCAACACCTCGCCCGTCTTCATTCCGCTCCTGTATACGGTGGGGGCGGTCGCCGTCGGCCTGTCGATCGTCGGTCCCATCATCGGCGGATCGATGATGTCGGACGTCGTAGAGGACAACGAGGTGCGCCTGGGTCGGCGCTCCGAAGGCGTGCTCTTCGCCGCCAACGCGTTTCTGCTGAAGCTGGAGTCCGGGGCCGGCCTCTTGGCCGGGTCGGCTGTGCTGACCCTGATCCACTTCCCCAAGCACGCGGTCCCCGGCCACGTGCCGCCGCGAGTGCTCGTCGGCCTCGGGACCTGCTATGCCGCCGGCGTCGTGGTGCTGAACCTGCTCAGCGTCGCCCTGGTCACGCGCTACCGCATCACGCGCGAGAGCCACGCGGCCAACCTGAAGGCGCTCGGCCCCCTCACCGGCGAGATGGTGTTGGAGCAGCCCCGCCTGCACGTGCCGGGCTCGCCATGACCCAGCCTGCCCGGCCCGCGCACGTTCCCCAGCCGCCACGCTCCGTGGCGCAGCCCGAGGCCGCACCCCTGATGCTCGACACCTTCTCGCTAAAAGGCCGCACCGCGCTCGTCACCGGCGGCTCCCGCGGTATCGGCCGGATGATCGCCGAGGGCTTCCTGGCGCAAGGAGCCAAGGTCTACATCTGCGCACGCAAGGCCGAGCCCTGCATCGCCACCGCCAGGGCGCTCTCGGAGCGCGGGGAGTGCATCGCGCTGCCGACCGACATCTCGACCGGGAGCGGCGTGCGCGAGCTGGCCGACAAGGGGGCGCAGGCCGAGGATGGCCGGCTCGACATCCTGGTCAACAACGCCGGGGCCAGCTGGGGCGCCACCTTCGACGACTTCCCGGAGAGCGGCTGGGACAAGGTCATGAACCTGAACCTCAAGTCGCCCTTCTTCCTGACCCAGGCGCTGCATTACGCGCTGAAGTCGGCCGCGAGCCCCGAGCGTCCCGCCAAGGTGATCAACATCGCCTCCATCGACGGGATCGCACTCAACCCTGTGGAGACCTACAGCTATCACGCGTCGAAGTCGGCCCTGATCTACCTGACCCGGCGTATCGCGGCCAAGCTCGTCAGCGACCACATCCTGGTCAACGCCATCGCGCCAGGCGCCTTCGCCTCCGAGATGAACCGCGCCGCGCGTGATCAGGCCGAACACATCGCCCGCCACATTCCATCCGGCCGCATCGGCCGCGACGAGGACATGGCTGCCGCAGCGATCTACCTCGCGGCGCGCTCGGGCGACTACGTCGTGGGCTCGACCCTCGTGGTGGATGGAGGCGTCGCCAACGCCCGCGTGCCCGATGTCTCGGCCTCAGGCTGATCCAGCCTGAACCTAGCGGCAGCCGCG